>DATJGQ010000937.1:0-8260 GCA_035494815.1 Gemmataceae bacterium | reverse complement strand
TGATACCATCCATAGCTATGCAGCGCGCTGCTCTCGCACTCCTCTTGTGTCTGCCCTCCTTATACGCGCAGGACCTCCTGAAGGATGCCCGTTTCCGCCTGGTCGGACCGTTCCGCGCGGGTCGCGTGGTGGCGGTCGCAGGCGTAGTTTCCCAGCCGAACGTGTATTACCACGGTACGGTCGGCGGCGGCGTCTGGAAGACCACCGACAGCGGCAACTCGTGGGTCAACGTCTCCGATGGCTTCTTCAAGACCGCGTCGGTTGGGGCAGTGGCAGTGGCGGACTCCGACCCGAACATCGTCTACGCGGGTATGGGCGAGTCGTGCGTCCGCGGCAACGCATCGAACGGCGATGGCGTGTATAAGTCCGTCGACGCCGGCAGGACTTGGAAGAGCGTCGGGCTGCAGGACAGCTACCATATCGGCGCGGTGCGGGTGCATCCGAAGAACCCCGACATCGTGTACGTCGCGGCGCTCGGCCACTTGTTCGCGCCCAACGACATGCGCGGCGTCTACCGCTCGACCGATGGCGGAGCGACGTGGAAGCAGGTGCTGACGCGCGGGCGCGACGCCGGGGCGGTCGACATCGCGATGGACCCGTCGAATCCGCGCGTGCTGTATGCCGGATTCTGGCAGGTGCGGCGCAATCCGTACCACTTCGACAGCGGCGGGCCGGGAAGCGGCCTCTTCAAATCGACCGATGGCGGCGACACTTGGACCGACATTTCGCGCAATCAGGGTCTGCCGCGCGGCGTGCTGGGCAAAATCGGAATCGCCGTCTCGCCGGCGAATCCCGAGCGCGTGTGGGCCATCGTCGAGGCGGCCGATGGCGGCGTATTTCGGTCGGAGAATGGCGGCCGCACGTGGACCAAGATCAACGATCAGGCAATGCTCCGGCAGCGCGCCTGGTATTACTCGCATGTTTACGCCGACCCGCAATCTGCCGACACGGTGTATGCGCAGAACGTAGGGTTTTTCCGGTCGATCGACGGAGGACGGTCGTGGTCGCCGATCGCGACGCCGCATGGCGACAACCACGCGCTATGGATAGCGCCCGACAATCCCCTGCGGATGATCGAGGGGAACGACGGCGGGGCGACGGTCACCAACGACGGCGGCCGCACGTGGTCGTCCATCATGAACCAACCGACGGCCCAGTTCTATCGTGTGGCGGTCGACAACGACTTCCCGTACAACATCTACGGCGCGCAGCAGGACAACACGACCGTGCGGACCGCGAGCCGGACGGCCGCCGGCGGCATCACCGAGCGCGACTGGTACGACGTCGGCGGCGGCGAGAGCGGCTGGATCGCGCCCGATCCGCGCGATTCGAAGATCGTCTACGCCGGATCGTACGACGGCCTGCTGACGCGGCACGACGCGCGCACGGGCCAACTGCGAAACATCAACGCGTGGCCGGACAACACGATGGGCTACGGCGTCGAGGCGATGAAGTACCGGTTCCAGTGGAACTTCCCGGCCGTCTTCTCGCCGCACGACGCGAAAGCGCTGTACATCGGCGGCAACGTGGTGATGCGGTCGACGAACGAAGGGCAGAGCTGGGACATCATCAGCCCGGACCTGACGCGCAACGACAAATCGAAGATGGGGACCTCGGGCGGTCCGATCACGCAGGACAACACGAGCATCGAGTATTACTGCACGATCTTCACCCTGATGGAATCGCCGGTGGCGAAGGGCGTGATCTGGTCGGGCTCGGACGATGGGCTGGTGTTCGTCACCCGCGACAACGGCAAGACGTGGTCGAACGTGACGCCGAAGGACATGCCGGAATGGATCCAGATCAACTCGATCGACGCGTCGCCGCACGACGCCGGGACCGCGTACGTCGCGGCCACGATGTACAAGTCGGACGACTTCCGGCCGTACCTCTATAAGACGTCGGACTACGGGAAGACCTGGAAGAAGATCGTTAACGGCATCCCCGAACACGCCTTCACGCGCGTGATCCGGGAGGATCCGAACCGTAAGGGCCTGCTGGTCGCGGGGACCGAGTTCGGGTTGCACATCTCGTACGACGACGGCGAGAACTGGCGCCCCTTCCAGAACGGCCTGCCGGTCACGTCGATCACGGACGCGGTGTTCCAGAAACGGGAGAAGGATCTGGTGGTGGCGACGCAGGGGCGGTCGTTCTATGTGTTCGACGACATGCCGCTGCTGCACCAGATGAACGGCGCGACGGCCGTTTCCGAAGACGTGCGGCTGTTCCAGCCGAAGAATGTCTATCGCTTCGGCGCGGGCGGCCGCGGGGGCGGAAACCGCAGCGTCGGACCGCCGGTCGGCGAGAATCCGCCGGGTGGCGCGGTCGTCTACTATGCGTTGAAGGCGGCGCCGAAGGATCTAACCATCGAGTTTCTCGATGGGGCGGGGAAGGTCGTCAACACATTCACGAACAAGGCGGTCGACCAGCCTCGTCCCGCCGCGCCCGCGGGCGGCGACGACGACGGTCCCCCGCCTCCTGCCGGTCCGCAGCGCGCGCCGTCGGCGGCGGGGATGAATCGCTTCGTCTGGAACCTGCGGTATCCCGACGCGACCAGCTTTCCCGGCATGATCCTGTGGGCGGGCACGACGGTCGGCCCGCGGGTCGCGCCCGGCAAGTATCAGGTGCGGCTGACTGTGGACGGCAAGTCGCAGACGCAGGCGTTCGAGGTGATGAAGGACCCGCGCATCCTGACCACCTCCGAGGCGTTCGGTAAGCAGGTGTCGCTCGCGATCCAGGTCCGCGACAAGCTATCGGAGACGAATCAGGGCGTCGTGCGTGTGCGGGAGGCGCGCCAGCAGCTCGAGCCGTATGCCAAGCGCGAGGACAAGAAGGTGGCAGATGCCGCCTCGGCGCTGATCAAGAAGCTGACGGCGGTCGAGGAGGAGCTGTATCAGACCAAGCTGCGGTCGGGGCAGGACCCGCTGAACTATGGAATCAAGCTGAATAACAAGCTGGCGCATGTGCTGGCGGTGGTCACGTCGTCGGACGACGAGCCGACACAGCCGTCGTACATGGTGTACGAGGAGCTGGCGACGAAGGTCAACGTGCAGCTTCGGACACTGAATGGCCTTCTCACGACGGACCTCATGGCGTTCAACAAGCTCGTGCACGACTCGAACGCGCCAGCAGTTCAGTTGGGCAAATGAGGCACTCCGGACCAGCAGGGTTCGGAGCCTTTCATGTCTTTCAATCACTTACGGGGATTTGCGGACCATTTTGGCTCCGAGGCAGCAGTTTTCCCGTGGCGCGCTGTCAATCGTGTCCTTTCTGCTCGGCCGTTTCCGCTTTCATCGGTGAAGGGATAGTCGGGATGGAAGAATCTGCCACGCCGAAGTAACTCTTCGTGTGTGGTATTTTAAGACGCTCGACTAACTTCGACGAGGAGGCCATATGGGCGATAATCCCGCGCCGCCGTCTTCCAGCCCCATGAAGGTCGTTCCGTCCGCAGCGGAAGTCTGTCCGGGGGATGGTCTTGCATTCTCGGTCGATCCCCCGCGAGCTCCGGACGACTGGACGATCAAGCCGAAGGTGGGCGAGATCGATAAGCAGGGCGTTTACACTGCGCCGAAACGTGTGATGGGTCGGCGGCAGATTGTCGTCACTGCGCACGCCGGGAGCGAGTTTGCGACAGCCACGCTCACCTTAAACGACGGTCCCCACATTGTGCGGTTCCTGGGAGGATACGGAGTTTTGCTGGCCTTGCTGGTCGGCGCGGCAGTTCTGTTGTTCTGGTCCGCATTAGGGACGGTGCGGCCTGTTCCGCTGGTGTTGGTCAACCCGCCGGTGGTCACGCTCGATCTCGACAAAGATCAGACGTTGCCGTTCACCGCCACGGTGCTTGGCGATGAGAAGAGCGCCGTGACCTGGACGCTGGAACCGAGCAAGGCCTGGTCCGAACGAAATAACGGCAGCGTCGATTCCGCCACCGGCGTTTACAAGCACACGGCGTCAGCGGCAACGGTCCAGGAGGGAGCTTTCTCGGTGCGCGCCACCAGCATCGGAGATCCATCGCGTTCGGGCACGGCCACCCTCCACCTGGTCCATGGAGCGCACGAGGAGGCCCTGCCGCAGGCCGTCTCTGTCTTTCCCGGGCAGCAGCTACGATTTCGGCTCGGGGATGGCTCCGGGGCGAGTTGGGCGCTGCCCCGCGCCGACCTCGGTGTGATCTCCGCCGATGGTGTATTCACGGCAAGCTATGGCATCCGGCGCGCCGAGCCACTGCAGGTAAACGCGTGGGGTGTGGTCAAAGGCGGCAAGGATAGCCGCATCATGGCCGCCTCGACGGTTGTCGTCAATCCGCGACTGGCGGACAACAAGGCCGCCGATTGGCGCATTCTCGCCTTCGTGATGGTGATGGGCGCGCTAGGGAGCATGTTGTATTTCTCCGCGTCGTTCGTCAGCTATGTCGGCAACCAGACATTCCGGTCGACGTGGTTCTGGTTCTACATCTCGCGTCCCTTCGTCGGTGGCGGTCTCGCGGTGATTTTCTTTTTCCTGGTGGGCTCCGGGTTTGTGGGCGGCGGCGACGCGTCCGACCTCGGCAAGGTCGCATTGATTTCCGCACTCGTCGGGTTGTTTTCCGACAAGGCGGTGAAGAAACTGAGCGACATCCTGGACACGGTTCTCGCAACCAAGGACGACCGGAAGGACAAAGTTGCCTCTTCCATTCCCGCTCAGCCCACAATCTCCGCGGCGGCCCCACCTGTACTTCCGAAGGGGGCGGCGACGACCGTCAAGCTCACGGGAACAAATTTAGCTCAGGTCAAATCGGTCAAGATCAACACGCGGGACGCGACATTCCGGGATGTCTCCGAGACTGGTTTCACGGTGGACGTAACTGCTGCGGATGCGGCCGGCGACAAGGTCACCATCACGGCCACGGGACCCGGCGGTAGCGCCCCGATCGAGATAAAGACGAGTTGATTAGACGAAACCTGGGGGGCGGTTGCCGGCCTAACCCGCCGTTCGCTGCCGCCGGCGGGAGGCCGGGCGCGCGGTCGCCGGACCGTGTCGCTTGACCGCAGGCTTCTCCTCGTACCGCGCCTTGAGGGTCTCGGCGACGGTGCGGGCATCCTCGGCTTCCAGCCATGCCTGGATGTCGGTCGCGACCTCGAGGAATTTGCGATACCGCGGCTCCCAGATTTTCAGGAACGGGCGCGGATCGAGTCGCCCTTGCACCGGGCCCCGGGCGTACAATCGCTCCTCGAACTGCTGGCTGACGAGGTTCTTCTCCAGACGCTCGCGGCAGGCGTCCTTGAGAATTCCGGAGAGCCAGAGCAGCTCCTGCCGGTCGAGTTTGGCCAGGGGATTCTTCGGGTCGGACATGGGGGCGTTTGAAACTATAACACGCTTGCGAAACATGAGAGAAAAATCCTGTTACGGCCACTATATATGTGGTGAAGTGTCTCACGCTGTGCTGGATCTTGGCCTCCAGTGCCTGGGCCATTCAGCCGACCCAGTTGGCGGTCGGGGTTCCTCTGACGCAGGTCGGGCAGCCGGTGGACCTGGTCGCGGCGTTGTATCCGCCGACGGTTATGGAGGGGACGATCGCTTTCACGAGTGACACCGTCCCGATCGCGGGCTGCGAGGCGCTTCCGGTCGACACGGGCCGGGCGGTGTGCCGGACGTCGTTCTCCAAGCCGGGGTCGTACGCGATCGCGGCGTCGTACGGCGGGACGACGTCGTGGGGTAAGAGCTCGGGGAGCGCGACGCTGACGGTCGGGAAGCTGGAGCCGTGGGCCTACATCGCGATGGATCCGAAGGACCCGATCTACGGCAACAATCTGATCGTAAACGCGCTTGTGCTGGGCGCGAACGGAATTGCGCCGACCGGCTCCTTCACCTTTTATGACAATGGCAAGCAGCTGGTCGTCCGGCCTTTGAAGACGGATGCGCGCGCCTCACTGGATATGACCCTGCCTGTCGGCGACCATCGCGTCCAGGCAGTCTATGGCGGCGACGCGAACTACATCGTGTCGCGGCCGGCCGAGATCACGTTCCACGTTTCCCAAGGCACGCCCGTGGTCGCGGTTTCGGCGACGCCGGCCCAGCTCGGACAACAGGTCACCATCACGGCGAGCGTTACGGCGCTGAGTCCCACCGGGAGTGTGACGTTTCAAGGGGTTCCCGGCTGCGAGAGCGTCCCGCTGGCGGGTGGATCGGCGCAGTGCAGCGCGACGTTCAAGGAACTCGGCGAGGTCGTGGTCACGGCGGTTTACAGCGGCGACGGCAATCTCCAGCAGGGCAGCGCGGCCGTGCGGATCCAGGTGTACAAGGCCGTGCCGACCCTGGTCGTATCCGCCGCGCCGGAGGAGTCGGTGTACGGACAATCCGGCCAGGCCGGCGCGCTGGCGTTGGGCGCTCCGGGACTTTCGCCGCCTTCCGGTCCGGTTGTCTTCACGGTCGACAATACCCCGCCGGTCATTGCGTCGCTCGACCAGAAAGGGCACGCTTCGCTCGACCTCCAGCTCGGCGCGGGAAGGCATACGATCCAGGCGCTGTACGGCGGCGACGCCAACTATGCCTCCGTGCCGCCGAAGACGGTGTCGGTGACGGTCGCCCGAGGAACGCCGGTGGTCGCGATCTCGTCGACCCCGGCCCAGCTCGGGCAGATCGTGACCTTGACGGCAAGCGTTACGGCGCTCAATCCCGGAGGGGCGGTCGCGTTCGACGGAGTGCCCGGCTGCGCGGCCGTTCCGTTAGATCAGGGGCAGGCGCGCTGCCAGGCTGTTTTCCCGCAACTCGGCGAATTGCAAGTCACGGCGAATTACAGCGGGGACGCGAACCTGCTTCCCGCCAAAGCGACGATGAAGCTCGCGGTCGCGAAGGCGGTATCGTCGTTGTACCTCGCGGCGACGGAGCAGCCGGTATACGGCAAGACGATCCGCGTGAGCGCGCTGGCGTCGCCGGCTCCCGGACTGCCGCCGCCGACCGGGATGGTCTCGTTCTCCGACGGCGCGGCGTTTCTGGGGTCGGCGCTGTTGGACGCCGAAGGGCGCGCCTCGCTCGAGCCGCCATTGACCGCCGGAACGCACACCATCCAGGCGGTGTACAACGGCGACTCGAACTACCTGCCGCCGGGCGCCAAGAGCATCACGGTCGTCGTGGCGAAGGCGACGCCGGCCGTGGTGGTTTCATCGACGCCGGCTCAGGTCGGCCAGACGGTGGTCGTTTCGGTGACCGTGTCGGGTCCAAGCCCGACCGGGTCCGTGACCTTCGGCGGGGCGCCCAACTGTGGGACCGTCCTGCTGGAGGCCGGGAGGGCGCGGTGCCAGACCGTCTATCGGCAACTCGGCGACGCGCCGGTGACCGCGATATATAGCGGAGACGCGAACCACAACGGAGCGTCGGCGTCCTCGACCGTGGCGGTGCGGAAGGCCGTTCCCGGCCTGTACCTCGCCGTCGCGCCGCAGTCGCCCGTGTTCGGACAGACGGCGAAGGTCAGCGCGCTGGTGATGGGCGCAGCCGGGTTGCCGGCGCCCGCCGGGTCGGTCCTGTTTTCGGATGGCGCGCAGTCCAGCGCGGCGCCTCCCGACACCGAAGGGCGAGCGTCGTGGTCCGCCGCATTCCCGGCAGGATCGCGCCGGGTGACCGCTACCTTTGCGGGCGATGCCAATTATGCGGAGGCTTCCGCGGCGGTCACCTTCGTCGTCGCGCGGGCGGAGACTACGACAGCGCTCGCCGCGCCGGCCGGTGGTCCGTTCACCGCTACGGTGGCGGCAGTTGCGCCGGGAAGTGGGACGCCGACCGGCAGTGTCCGATTCCTGCGCGACGGCGTCGCGATCGGGACGGCAGTCCTGGGGAGAGGGGTGGCGACACTGGTCTCATCGGTGTCGGGCGCGATCACCGCGGAGTATTCCGGCGACGCCAACTTCCTGGCGAGCGCGTCGACGGCCACGGCTCCGCCCCCCAAAGCGATCGTGATGCTGTCGAGCGACCGGAATCCCGCCGCTGCGGGGGCGCCGGTGACGTTCACTGCCGTCGTCACGCCGAATCCCGGCACGGTCATTCCGACGGGGACCATTCGCTTCACCGCCGACGGAACTTTGCTCGGATCGATGATCCTCTCCGCCGGCCGCGGAACGGTGACGTCGGCGCTCGCGTCGGGATCGCACGCTGTCGAGGCGGCGTACGCCGGCGACTCGGTGTACCCGGCGGCGTCGGGGACGCTCACGCAGATCGTGACCGGGGCGCCATCCGGTCTGGGATTGAGCGCGAGCGTTCCGTCCGCCGTATACGGCCAGCCGGTGACGTTCAC
>DATJGQ010000936.1:0-2271 GCA_035494815.1 Gemmataceae bacterium | reverse complement strand
GAACTTGGTAATAATGAGGTCGCCGACGTCTTGGGGATTTCAAAGGACGCGGCGAGTAAGCGTCACGTACGGGCGCTGAAACGGCTGAAGGAGATTCTGCAGGGGTGAAGTCTCCGATGAGCGACGGACACGCAGACAACTCGGTGGACGAATTGGCCGAAGAGTTCGCCCGGCGGTGGCGCGCCGGGGAGGAGCCGTCGGTCGACGACTACGCCGCGCGGCATCCGCAATGGGCGGACGAGATTCGCGACGTTTTTCCGGCCATCGTCATGGTGGAGCAACTCAAGCCCCGCCGCGAGGACGCGCCGACGCTCGCCGAACCGGGCGCCTCCCCCAGGCGAGTGCCCGAGCGCGTCGGCGAGTACCTCATCCTCCGGGAGATCGGCCGGGGCGGGATGGGAGTCGTCTACGAGGCGCTGCAGGAGTCGCTCGACCGTCGCGTGGCACTCAAACTTCTACCCGCGTCGTCGTTCGCCGACGAGCGGTTCCGTCTCCGGTTTCGTCGCGAGTCGCTCGCCGCCGCCCGGCTGCACCACACCAACATCGTGCCGGTCTTCGGCGTCGGCGAGCACGACGGGCTGTGGTTCTATGTCATGCAACTGATCGACGGCCGCAGCCTCGACGCGGTGATCCGCAGCGCCGGCCGGGCGACCGCCGAGACCGTGCCGCTGACCGCGCAGGTCAGAGCCGAAAGCGTAAGCGATGGGCCTCATTTCCCGTCGCTTACGCTTCCGGCTCTGACTCCCCAGTCCGTCGCCCACATCGGCGTGCAGGTCGCCGACGCGTTGGCGTACGCCCACGACCAGGGCGTGTTGCACCGCGACATCAAGCCGTCGAACCTGCTCCTCGACGAGCACGGCCTCGTCTGGGTGACCGATTTCGGCGTCGCGAAGTTGCTCGAAGAGGCCGACCTGACGCACTCGGGCGACTTCGTCGGCACGCTCAAGTACATGCCGCCGGAGCGGTTTCAGGGTCAATCGGACGCCCGCAGCGACGTCTACAGCCTCGGCCTGACGCTCTATGAGTTGCTCGCCCGGCGGCCGGCGTACGCGGACACGACGCCGCAACAGATCATCCAGATCATCACGCACAACGACCCGACACCGCTGCGCAAAGTGGCGCCGAGTGTGCCCGCCGATCTGGAGACAATCATCCTCAAGGCGGCCGCACGGGACCCGGCCCACCGCTACCAGACGGCCGGCGAACTCGCCGACGATTTGCGGCGGTTCCTCGACGACCGGCCGATCCTTGCCCGGCGCGTCACTCGTGCGGAACAGCTCTGGCGGTGGTGCCGGCGAAACCCGGCGCTGGCGGCGGCGACCGCGGCGGCGATCGTCCTGATGGTGACGACGACCGTGGTATCCGTGATCGCGTCCGTGACGACGACCGCGGCGAGTCGCTCCGTCGTCGCGGCGAATCACGACATGGAGAAGGCGCTGGTCGCGGAGAAAGCGCAACGGGAGCACGCCGAACTGACGTCCGCGCTGGCCTTAGACGCGCTCAACGGCATCTACAACCGCTTCGCCCCGACGCGGCTGGTCGTCACCCCAACGACGACGAACGACGACACGGTGGAACTGCCCGTGCCGCCGGCGTTGCCGCCCGAGGCGATTCCGCTCCTGGAAGAACTGCTCCGGACGTATGAGCCGCTCGCTCGGGCTGCGGGCGAATTCCCAAAGTTGCAGGCAGAGGCGGCCGAGGCGAACTACCGTATCGGCAACATCCGCCAGCGACTCGGGCGACTCGAGGAAGCCGCCACCGCCTACCGCGCGGCGGTCGAGCTTTACAGTCGTCTGCTGCCCGACTCTCCCGAAGCGCGGCTCAAATTGTCGCGCACCTGCGGCGAACTGGGCCGGACGCTGCGACTGTCGCAACAGTTCGAGGAGGCCGGCCGCATGTACGATCGGGCGATCGTTACGATGAGGGACGCCCCGAAGGAACTCGTCACCCGCCCGGAGTACCGTTACGAGTTGGCGCGGGCGCTGTTCGCGTCCGATCAGCGGGACCCGCAGGCGAGCGCGCCGCCGGCGATGGGGCCGGGAACGAAAGGCGGGCCGCGTGGCAAAGGGCCGCCGGACGGAGAACCGAAGCGCGGGCCGCGCGGCAAAGGCCCCCCGCCGAAAAACAAGTGGCGCGACGGCCCACCGCCTCCCCCGGACGGGAAAGAGAAGGGGAAAGGAAAGGGCGAACCGCCCCGGCGGTTCTTGCCGGGGGCCGAGCGCCCGCTCCACCAGGCCGCCGAGATCTTGGAAAAACTCGCGGACGAATTCC
>DATJGQ010000935.1:0-2576 GCA_035494815.1 Gemmataceae bacterium | reverse complement strand
TTCGACGAACCGATATTGCCTACGGAAAAGTGAATGGGCCTGAGTGTAGTGCGGCAATGGGCGGACGAGCCTCGCCCTGCTCATCCCTTGATGTCGTACCGGTAGACGCGACCGCGCAGCAACCGGTACGAAGGATCGGTGCCCGGCTGTGGTCGGAAATCTGACTCCAGCGGGAGGACGAACAGTCCCGACTCCTCAACGAAGAAGGACCCAAATTCGATGAACACCCCTTCGGAACTCACCCGCACAGACCTAGGGCCCAATCGACGGAGTTCCTCGGGCCAATCCGTTGCCGGGATTATCCGCGCGGGATCGCCGGGCCGCCACAACCGCTCGGCAGTCCGTTCGAGTGCCTGCGCGGTGTTCGAGTCGGGCTCCGGGACCGGTGACCGCATCCAGAGCCACAGGAGGGCGACGAGGACTGTCGGGATGAATGCCCACAGCAACCAGTGCGTGTGTCGTCGGTTCATACGTGCATCGTTACCGCATAAGTCCGTCAAGGCAAGCTTCCCCTAACCCTCGTTCCCACGCTCCGCGTGGGAACGCCCGATGGGACGCTCCGCGTCCCGAACATTCGCTCGGGCCGCGACGCAGAGCGTCGAAGACCAGCATTCCCACGCAGAGCGTGGGAACGAGGAGTATCTCCCATGCATTTGCGACCGCACGTAGCGCCGGCATTAGTGATCGACGAAGCGGCTCGGACCGTGACGGCGGTCATCACGTCCGCGACGCCGGACCGGGCCGGTGACGTGGTCGTACCGGCGGGCTTGGAAAACGCCGAGGAGTTTCTGCTCAACCCGGTCGTGCTGTGGGCGCATCAGCGGGCGATGCCGCCGATCGGCACCTGCCTGTCGCTGGACGTGCAGCCGTCGCGGCTGGTCGCGGTGACGAAGTTCGCCGACGGCGTTCCGCTCGCCGAAGACGTGTTCCGGCTGTACGCGCAGGGCGTGCTCCGCGGCTGGTCGGTCGGGCTGTTGCCGCGGCGGGCCGTGCCGCAGCGCGGCGGCCGCGGGCTGCGGATCGAGGAGTGGGACCTGCTCGAATACTCGGCCGTGCCCGTGCCCGAGAACCCGCAGGCGCTGACGCTGGCCGTCGAGAAGGGGCTGGTCCGCGACGACCGGTTGCGCGACTGGTTGTTGCGAGCCGGCGATCCGTTCGCGGAACTGGTCGCATAGCCGCAAGCGGCGAATCAAATCTCATTTCCCGACACTTTGGAGACACCCATGTCCGACACCGCCGTTGTCACCCCGCCCGACAAGTTCCAATCCCGAGACGATCTCGTGCAGTACATCGAGCAGCAGACCGCGACCGCGCTGGACAAGGCGCTCGGCGGCGTTCGCGTCGAGCGACGTGTTCCCTGGGCGACCAGCGGGCCGGTCGGCCGCGACTCGGCGGGCTACAGCGTCCTTAAGGCCGCCGCGTTCGCGCTCGGCTACCTCGGCCCCGACCAGGCCAAGGAAGAACTGCACGTTCACCAGCAGCTCCGCGACCTGTACCAGTCCTACGGCTTCGTGCCGCACTGCGGACATCAGTCGTTCCTGGTGCCGCTGGCGACGCAACACATTCCGGCGTTCGAGCCGCACGGCCAGAAGCTGCAACAGGACATCCGCGCCAAGATGATCGCCGACGTCGCCCGGTTCGACCCGGACGAGGCGGCGTGGATCAGCCAAAAGCTCGGGCTACGGACCAAGTCGCTCGGTACTATCCAGGACACGGCCGGCGGCAGTCTCGTCCGCTTTCCCGTTCTCGGTGAACTGATCGAGCTGCAGCGGAACCTCGAGGTGTTCGCCGCGGCCGGGGCTCAGGAGGTCGCGCTGCCGCCCAACGGCCGGCTGCAGTTCCCCAAGCTCACCGGCGGATCGACCGCGTACTGGGTCGGCGAGGCGACGAGCATCACCGAGAGCCAGCCGACCACCGGCAACCTGGACCTCCAAGCCAAAAAACTCGGCGTGCTGGTCAAGGTGAACAACGAACTGTTACGGTTCGCCAGCCCGTCGGCCGAAGGGCTCGTGCGGCTGGACATGGCCCGCGTCGCCGCGCTGAAATCCGATCTGGCGATGCTCGAAGGCACCGGCGGCACGCAGATCAAAGGCCTGTTGACTTACAGCGACATCACGCCGCACACCGCCTCGACGACCGGCACGGACGGCGACACGTTCCAGGCGCAGGATGTCGCCAAGATGCACTCGAAGCTGCCGGACGCGGTGACGTCGCCGTCCGCCTGGGTGATGCGGAAGGAAATGCACGCCGCGCTGATGAACCGTCGGGCCGACGCGGTCAGCGCCGCCGACTCGGCCGGGCCGTTCCTGTTCCACCCGTCGCGATCCGCCGCCGACGCCCCGCCGCTGGAGCTATACGGCACGAAGGTCGTCCGCTCCGGCCAGGTGTCGAACACGCGGGCGAAGGGCGCCGGCACCGCACTGACCTACATCCTGCTCGGCTACTTCCCCGACTGGATCGTCGCCCGGCTCGGCGTGATGGAGTTCCTGGCGTCCGGCCTCGGCGACACGGCACTGGTCAACGACCAGACCTACCTGCGGGGCATCCAACACATCGACGCCGGCCCGCGACACGCG
>DATJGQ010000934.1:0-3229 GCA_035494815.1 Gemmataceae bacterium | reverse complement strand
TCCCATGAGTCCCATATGTCCCATTATTCGTTCGTCCGCCGCTACTTGCCGCCTTTGATCACCTGCATCGCCTTCTTCGCCGCTTCGCGGACTTGCGGGTCGGCTTTGTCGTCGGCGGCGATCTTCTCGATCTGCGGCAGGGCCTTTTGCGCCTCTTTTTCCATCCGGGCCAGCGACCAGAGCGCCTGCCAGACCATCAGCGGCTCCGAGTCCGACAGCGCCTCGACGAGTTCCGGGATCTTCGACTTGGCCGGCGCGCCGATGAAGCCGATCGCCCGCGCCGCTTGAATGCGGATGTCGGTGTCGCCTTTTTCCTTCATGAGCGCGGCGATCGGGTTCAGGTTGGCGTCGTTGATCTTCGTCGGGTCCATGCGCATGAGTGCGACCCGCACCCAGATCTTGGCGGAGTTGTCCTTCTCGTTCTTGATCCGCCGCTCCAGCTTGGTCTTGAACTCGTTCGCCGTCCCGCCGGCGGGTGGTCCCAGGTTGGTGATGGATTGCAGACACTCCAACCGTACCTCGCGGCTGACGTCGTCGATGCCGCCGGCGAGTGCGCTCAGTGCTCGCAAGTCGGGGTTGTTGTTTTCGTCGTAAGCCACTCGACCCAACGCGTAAGCGGCCCACTGGCGGACCTCGTTCGACAAACGGTCTTCGACCAGGCGGACCAGCCTCGGGACCGCGGCCCGGGCCGCGGGGCCGATCGCCGCCAGCGCCCGGCACGCCCGGATGCGCAGCGTCCCTTGTGTGCTGTCCAACCCCCCGACGCCGCACAGCGCGTCGACGGCGTCCCGCGCGTACGTTTGGACGTCGAGCGGAACCAGCTGCTCGAGGGCGTACATCGCGTGCGCCTTCGGCGCGACGTCCGGCGACTGCTTGACCTGCCTGATCAGCGTCGGGATCGCCTTCTTCCCGTTCGGGCCGAACTGCAGGACCATGTCGATCGCCATGGCGCGATGGCTCGGGTCGTCGTCGTTGATCTCCTTGATCCACTGGTCGAGCGTCTTGCCCGCGACATGACTCGGATACGCCACCCCGGGCTGGGCGTTCAGGTCGGCCTTGGGTGCCAATTTGGCGTCGGCCTTCGTCGCCGCCTTCGGGTCCATCTTGGCGTCGGCTTTAGCGGAGCCTTTCGGGGGCTGACCGGCCGCGGAAAGGGTCAGCGCGGCGCAAACAAAGACGGCCACTGAATTGCGCATGGTCGAACTCCCGATCGGTCTCTTCCCCGTTCGCCAGGATAACAGCGCGGCTTGCGATCGGGAAAGGGAGAAGGTTTATCCGTCGGACGAGGGAGAGCGGTCGATCTCCCGCGTCGTGCGCCAGAACTGCGTTAATCTTCCGAGCTGTTCTCCGGCCCAGGGTGGGAATTTGGGAAAGATGGAGAATATGCTTGCCCCTTAGGAAGAGTCTACTTAGACTGCCCGCTTAAAAACGGTGCGACGAACCGAGGGAAAAGGCCTATGCCGCAGTCTGCAATCTGGCCCCTATGGCCCACCAGACGATCTTCCGCCGGGCGATGGCCTCGTCGCGCCCCCGGTCAATCCCGACGGGCGAACCCATTGCAACTCCGGTTGCTCGAGGACCGAGTGGTCCCGACGGTCAGTTCGCTGATCGTCCCCAGCGGCGGCGTGCAGATCAGCGCGACGGGCGGTGCCGGAGACGACGCCTTCTCCGTGCGGATGGACCCGGGCGGGGCGACCGTTTCCTTCTTCGAGAACGACCCGTCGTGCACCGGCACCCCGGCGTGTACGGCCGCGTCGGCGGACCTCCGACAAATCGTTGTCACCGGCGGCGGCGGCAGCGACTTGCTCGTCGTGGATTTCGCCACCGGTAACCCGATCCCGGCCGGCGGCCTGATCTACGACGGGGGCTCGGGGCCTGGCATCGACACGCTCGAAATCCGCGGCGGCCGCTGCGACGCCGGCACTTACACGCCGACGGGACGCGACAGCGGCGTCCTCACATACACGGGCGGCGACATCGGCGCGGCGACGATTATGTTCGCGGGGTTGGAGCCCGTCGTCGATACGGTCACCGAGCCGACCTTCACCATCAACGGGACCAACGCGGCGGACACCATCACGCTCGATAACGGCACGGCGACGGCCGACGGCCGCATCCGCGTCACCAGCCCCAGTTTCGAGTCGATCGAGTTCGCCAACAAGACCAACGTCATCATCAACGGCGGAACGACGACGGCCGACCAGGGAGACACGTTTAACCTGACGAACACTGAGGCGTCTACCGGCCTGGCAACGGTGACGGTCAACACCGGCCCGGGCGCCGGCGGCAGCCAGGCCGGCGATTCCGTCTTCGTCCGCAGCACGCCCGCCGGCGTCACGACGACCGTCAACGGCGACGCCGGCCCCGACCTGATTCGCGTGGCGAGTTTGACTGACACCGTCGACGCGATCCTCGGCCCGGTCACCGTCAACGGCAACGCCAACACGGACGCGCTGCAGATCGCCGACGAGAACTCGAGCGGGCCGACCGGCGGCTTTAGCTACGCGATCACCGGCAACACCATCGGCCGAAACGGTGCGGCGACGATTACTTACGGCGGCGTGGAACTGTTCTTTCTCGACGCCCGTAACGCGACCCCGCCGGCCGGGGATTCGATCTCGTTATCCGTGGCCCTCGGAGTCGCTTATACCATCAACGCCGGCACCGGCAACGATGCCTTCATCGTACTTTTCGGTAACCCGGGGGGCCTGACCCTCAACGGGCAGGGCGGCACCGACACGCTGGTCGGGCCGACCGCCGGCGCGACATGGAACCTCACCGGCCCGGGCCAAGGGAACATCGCCGGCGCCGTCACGTCGTACCAGAACTTCGAGAACCTGGCCGGCGGCGCCGCCGCGGACGCGTTCGTATTCCAGTCCGGCGGAACCGTGCTCGGCGGCAGCGTGAACGGCACGATCGACGGCGGCGGTGGCACGGACACGCTCGACTATAGCGCCGCCGTCGGATCGATTCACGCCAATCTCGGTATCGGCATCACGGCCGCGGCCGGCCTCGACGGCGTGCAGCAGACGCCTCCGAACGGCAGCGCCGCCACAGGCACCGCGACCCTGACCTATACGCCAGCGGTCGATGCGGTCAATCTCGGCACCTTTGACATCTCCCTGACTGTTACCGGCATCTCCGCCTCGGACCCGAACTTACAGATCAATCTGCTGCAGGGACCATCCGGTGTCGCCGGGTCGGGCGTCGTCAGCCTGTTCAACACAAA
>DATJGQ010000933.1:0-2927 GCA_035494815.1 Gemmataceae bacterium | reverse complement strand
CAGCGTCACGTCGCCGGTCTTGGCCGGCTTCCAGAGTACCGTGCCGGTCGTGCGTCCCATGGCCGTGACCCGGACCTCCTCGCTGACCTCGTCGCCGTCGGACGTCTTGAGAGTTACCTTCGTGAGATATTCGCGTGGGAGAGTACTCTCGATCGTGAACGGGATCCGCACCGACTTACCGACGACGCCGAAGGTCGGCGCGCCGAGGCTGACCAGTTCGATGTCCGGCAATCGCGTCGTGCTGCCGACCGGAACCGAGAACACGGGCACGCCCTTGAGCCGAAGCGCGGTTGCCGCTTGAACGGGCGGTTGGCCCTCGTTCCAGTCGCCGTCGGAAATCAGGACGACGCCGACGAGGTTTTTCACCGTCTCGGTCGCCTTGGCGAGCGGCTCGTGCAAGTCGGTCCGGCGGCCGGGTTCGGGCGCGGAGAACGGTTGCAAGACGACGTTCATTCGGGCCCCGAGAGGCTCCCACGCGGCCTCGTTGGTCAGCGGCGTGATCGCCTCGCGCCGCGTCGCCGGCCGCGTCTGGCTGCCGGGGCCGGCGATGACGTCGCGCGTGTCCATGCTGATCGAGTTGTCCCACAGCACGAGCACGCCCGGCTTCTCGACCGGTCGAAACTCCTCCACCCACTCTGGCTGATTCAGGATCAACGCCATCAGCGCGACGATGCCGAAGCGGAGTAGTTCCAGGAGCCCCTGCGACCGCGCGTACCCGCTCCGCCGCCACGCCAACCAGCACAAGACGGCGGCGAGCAGGACGACCGCGTTCGAGAGCGCGGCCGACCAAGGGGTCCACAGGAATGTCAAATGCGAGGTATTCATGTCATTCCCGACACCGACGCCCCGGCCATGGCCGGCGTCCAACGCTTCCCTTGCGCCTCGGACTCGGCCCGTCGCACCCGCGGCAGACACAGCCCGGCTTCAACCAGTAACGACACGATCATCGCCACCAAAAACGGCCGCCAGATTTCCTGGATCAGGCCGATCAGGCTGCCGGCCCGGTCGTCGACGCGCGCGAAATCGAGGCCCTTAAAGAGATCCGCGACGCGGTCGTCCGGGAGCACGCCGGCCTGGTCTTCCGACGGCGAACGGTTGACGGCGAGTAATCGCTCAGCGGCCGAATAGACTCCCGCGTGATGCGCGAACTCGGTGGACAGCGCGTCGGCGGCGCCGGCGATCCGCTGCCATGTCGTCGGCTGTTCGAGCGAGGTTTCGCCCGCGACGAGTTGCCGCGTCTGGCCGAGCACGGCCGCCCCCGCCATCAACGCCCGGTGTACGACGACGTACAACACGACGCCGTTCGCCGCCAAGGACGAATCACGCGGGTCGGTCGTCGTCGCACAGAAGTAAACGCCGCCGCGATTGGGGGGTAGCCGGGCGAGCAGTGGCCGGCCGCCCTTGAGCGTCGCCAGCGGCGTCAACTCGCCCGAGAGTTGGCAGAAGCGACGGACCTGCAACTGACCGACAGGAAGGCCCGCGCCGCTTTGCGTGTTCGCGAGCAGGTCCTGATCGCCGCGCCAGTTCTCGACGGCGGCGTCTGACTTTTCGTCGACCCAGGTCTGCCAGCGGACGCCGAGGAACGCGGCGTCGCCCGGCGACTTCGGCGGCAGGAAGATGACCTGTCCGCCGCGGCGGATGTACGACTCGACCTTCGCGGCCGCGTCGCCGTCTGGCAACGCGGCGTGCCAGAGCAACAGCGAGACGCCGTCCCAATCGACGGTCGCGAGTTGTTCGCGCGCGACCGGCTCCGCGGAACACGGGATCGTCGGGTCGGGCGAGATCGACGCGGCCAGTTGCATCGCCGCGACCGCCGGCGGGTCGTCGCTGACGACCAGCGTCCGCCGCGGTTGCGGTTTGTCGAACGTGAAATAGAAGTCGTTGTCCGCCGGATTGCCGTCGGCGGGGACCGAGACCTTGCCCCAGCCGCGCTCGCGCGTCTTATCGATCGGGATGCGGTGGTCCTTGAGTTCGTACATCGTCCCGTTCATCTCGACGGTCAGTTCGGAGCGGGCGCTTTCGATGTCGAACTGGACCGGAATGCTCAGCCGGCCCTCGCCGCTGCCTTCCCGCGTCAGTTTGAGCGAGACGAGCAGTTCCGCGTCGTCGCCCGACTGCATTCGGCGGACGTTGGTCACCTGTACGCCGAGATTGCCGCTCGCGGCGTCGGGATAGGCCAACAAATAAATGCGAACGCCCTGCGGCAATTCGAGGAACGACTCGCGCAGCGCCTGCCAGCGGACGCTGTCCGCGTTCCAATCGTTCTGGCGGAGGTCGGAGCAGATCCAGATCTCCGTACGACCGGCCTGGTTCGTGCGGATGTAGTCGCGGGCGGCTTCGAGCATCGCCGGCAGATCCGCGGTCGAGGCGGTCGGTTCGGTCGTCGCGAGCTTCAATAGATCGGCCGGCGACTCGATCTCGTGGGCCGCGTGAGTGGTGCTCTCGATCAACACCCAGCGGCCGGAGCCGAGAACGGGAAGCGTACGCGCCAATTGATGCCGGCCGGCGTCCAGCTTGGAGATCACCGTCCCCGCGGTCTGCTGCCGCATGCTGGGCGAGCGGTCGAGCAGAATGATGGTCGTATCCGGTTTGCCGCCGCCGGCGCGGCCGAGCCAGCCACCTGCGAGCGGCCGGCTAACGGCGAAGACCAGCGTTCCGACCGCGAGCATTCGAAAGAGCAGGATCAGCCACTGGCGCAGTTTCGCGTATCCACGCGACATGCGGTTTGCCGCGAGCAGGAAGAGCATCGCCGCCCATTTGATCGTCTGATATCGCCGCTGGTTGATGAGGTGAATGACGACCGGCAGCGCGACCAGCGGCAGGGCGATCAGTAGCATGGGCTGAAGGAAATTCATGCAAACACCTTTACCAACTCGTCACCAGCCCGAAGCGCAAGCGAGGGAGGAGAGTCGGATCCCTCGCTTGCG
>DATJGQ010000932.1:0-5393 GCA_035494815.1 Gemmataceae bacterium | reverse complement strand
CCGGCTGTCGCCGACGTGGCCGACCCAGGCCCCCTCCGGGCGGAGCAGCAGCGCCGTCGCGGTCGTTCCCATGCCGCGGAATTCGGGGTTCTCCTGCCCGACGGCGTGGATGCCGGCGTTGGCTTCGAGGAACGCCTTCCGTAGCGCCAGCGCGGCCCCTTCGTGGACGTGCTTGTGATACGTGTGGGGGATGTCGCGGACCGCCTTGGCACTCGCCTTTTCGCCGACCGCGTGGCCGCCCATGCCGTCGGCGACCATGAACAGGTGGCCCTGTTCGCGAAACCGCTCCGGCTCGCTCGCCAGAGAAACGGCCGAGTCGTCCTGATTGTGACTGCGGCGGATGCCGACGTCGGAACGGAGGGCGTGCTCAATTTTGTCGAAGCCGGTCAAGCGAAACAACCTTGGCAGTGATAGGCACCGGCGGACCGACCAGCCCGACCCTGGGCCGACTCGGTGAAGGAATTATGAACCACGGCCAGACGTTAAGCAAGAGACGCCGCCGACCGTCGGATCCCGCCGAACGGGGACCAACGACGGCGGCGCTGATTCGGCTTGACCGCTATGGTCGCCCCGGCTATCACCCCCTCGCCAACGGCTAGGTTTGGGCGGATGCTGCCTCTCGCGAGGGGAACGGGCATGATCGGGCGCGTGCATGTCGGGCTCGTGTTGGCGGTGTGCGCCGGCGGGCTGTCCGGGTGCGTCGAGCGGCGGTACGTCATCGAGTCGGACCCGCCGGGCGCGCTCGTGCTCGTCAACAACCAGCCGATCGGCACCACGCCCGTGGACGGCTACTTCCAGTGGTACGGAACCTACGACTTCACGCTGATCAAGGACGGCTACGAGACCAAGACGTTTAAGGAACGGCTGGTCGCGCCCTGGTTCGAGTACCCGCCGATCGATTTCGTCAGCGAGAACGTGTACCCCGGCAAGATCGAGGACGTCCGGCGATTGCGTTTTTGCCTGACGCCGATCGTGCAGGTACCGGCATCCGATCTGATGCAGCAGGCGGAGCAGTTGCGCAATCGCGGGCGGTCGATCGGACCGGAAAACTAACCACAGATAAACACGGATAAACACGGATAGAACAAATCGATTCTGCTGATCCGTTCTTAACTGTGTTCATCTGTGGTTCCCATTCGGTCGTCATCCACAGGCATCCATTCCAGCGGCGACGCGGCCCGAATCTCTCTGACGCGAACGGCTCGCCTGCCGTCGAGGACGGCCTGCAACTCCGGCAGCACGTGCTCGCGCCGCCAACCTTTCAATAGCCCGCACTCGTCCGACGGGTCCGTCTGCTGGTGCTTCGCGCGCACCAGCAACCGCACGTCGTTGTTCGTCGCGACGATCCCCTGGGAGAGCGATTCGCGGCCGCAGAAATCGGACAGGGCCGCCATCATGAGGCTCGTGACGAGGTTCACCTGCGGCGGGTCGTTGTCGCGCTCGACGGACGCGGGCAAGTCCTCGCCGGTCATTTCGCGGCCGCGGCGAACCGCCTGGATGATCCCCGGGAAGTCGAACTTCGGCAGGCCGCGGAGGACGCCCAGGTCGCGCTCCTTTTGCGGCAGGCGACGGGCGATCTCGACGATCAGGTCGTCGCGGACGACGGTCCGCGCCGGGCGGTTCTGGCGCTCCGCGACCTCCTCCCGCCAGCCGTACAACTCGCGGACCACGGCGAGTCGACGGCGGTCGAGTCCGCCGATGCCGCGGAGCTTCCGCCAACGTTCGACCGCCGGGTTCTCGATCAAGGCCCGATGGGCGAGCGCCCGAAACTCCTCCGTCGCCCATTCGCGGCGGGATAGTTTCGCGAGTTTCTTGTCCAGCTTCTGCCAAAGCGCGAGCAGGAACCGTACGTCGTCGTAGGCGTACTGCACCTGCTGTTTCGTGAGGGGGCGGCGGGACCAATCGGTGAGCGTCTCGGCCTTCGCGAGTTGCACCCCGAGCAGGTTGTTGACCAGCGCCCCGTGGCCCATGGGGTAGCCGAGGCCGACCAGGCCGGCGGCGATCTGGAGGTCGAAGAGGTTGCCCGGCGGCCGGCCGCAGCCCAGCCGGCACATGCGGATCTCCTCGCGGCCGGCGTGCACGACGACCGTCCGCGCCGGATCGGCGACCAACTCCCAGAAGCGTTCGAGCGGGCCGGCGTCCGGAGCGAGCGGGTCGATCAGATAAAGCCGCTCGGGCGTTGCGACCTGAACCAGACAGAGGTGCGGATGATAAGAGTCCTCGCCGATAAACTCGGTGTCGAAGCCGAACGCCGAACTGGCCGCGATGTGATCGCAGCACGCGGCCAACTCGTCGGCGTTTGAGACGATTTCTTGCGGCAGGTCATTCATCGCTCGGGTCACTTCCTCCGTGTTGCCCTTCGCTCACGCACCAGCCGCCGTCCACGGTCAGGACGGCGCCGGTAATCGACCGGGCGGCATCGCTGCACAGGAACACGGCCGCCTCGGCGCAGGCTTGTGGCGAAATGGGACCGGCGACGACTGGTTGCTTGCTCTTGATGTACGCGGCGACCGCCGGATCCTTCACGGCCCGCGCGGCCATCGGCGTATTCGTCAGCCCGGGAGCGAGGACGTTGACGCGGATTCGGTCCGCGGCGTATCGCGCGGCGGCCTGCCGGCTGAGCGAGACGATACCGCCCTTCGCGGCGGTGTATGCACAGGTGTCGAAGTGCCGCGGCGACGGCGAGAACGCGAGGACGCTCGACGTGTTGACGATCGCGCCGCCGGCGCGCTGGGAAAGGAACTGACGCACGACCGCGCGGTTGGTCAGAAACACGCTCCGAAGGTTCAGGTCGAGCGTGGTCGTCCAGCCGTCGTCGGTACATTCGTGCAGCGCGCCGTCGCCGGCTTGACGACCGCTGCCGCCGGCGACATGGAACAGCGAATCAAGACCACCCATCTGCGAGACGACGGCCGACATAACGCGAACCACCGCGTCGGTCTTGGTCACCTCAGCGGCGACGACGTGGGCCGGGCCTTCTTTGACGAGGACGCCGCGGACCTGCTCGGCCTCCGGCGGGTCGCGGCCGACCACGACGAGTTTGGCCCCCTCCGCCAGAAACAGATGGGCGGCGGCGAGTCCGATCCCCGACGTGCCGCCGATGATCAGACAGCGTTTTCCGGTGAGTCGGGCGGCCATGATCAACTTCCCTGCCGGCCGTACAGCGGCGCGACCCGCCGCGCGTACTGGGCGTAAAAGAACTCCAGTTGCTCCTCGACCGTCTTGCTGCCGACGAACTGGTGGCTCGGCAGGAATACCGGCTCGATGCCGCGGGCGACGAGGCGTTGCGCGACCTCGCAGCGGAGCATGTTCATCACCATCCCGCCGCCGACCGTGCTGAACGGGCCGGTCTTGTTCGAACAGCCGTCGAGCGCGAGCAGACAGTCGCCCTCCGGGGCGCCGTTGTCGAGGACGACGTCCGCGACGTCGATCAGCTTCTTGCCCGACCCGTGGGCCGGCCGGGCCTGCTCGCAATGGGCGACGCTGACGACGCCGATGACTGACAGGCCCCGCTGTCTGGCGCATTCCGCCATCTCGATAATCACCTCGCGGATGCCGCTCGTCGAGATGACGATCATCACGTCGCGCGGGCCGAACGCGAAGTTGCGCAGGATTTGCTCGGCGTAACCGGGCGTCTTCTCGAGGTGCAGGCTCTGCCGCAGGCCGTTCGGGCCGACGATCAGGTTGTGAAACGTGAGGGCCAGCTCGACGATCGTGTGCCAGCCGACGAAGCAGCCCTGCCGCGGGGTCATCTCCTCGCAGAGCATGCGGCTGTGGCCGACGCCGAAGAGGTGCACCAGTCCGTCGGCGGCGATCGCCTCAGTGCAGAGGGTCGCCGCCCGGTCGAGCGCGGCCCGCTGTTTGTCCAGCAGCGTCCCCAGCCGGGCGAGCGCCTCGGCGTGGTATCGTTCGGCGGCCGGCAGGCCCGGACTGGTCATCGTCTGTCATTGCAGATTGCAGATTGCAGATGGCAGATTGGAAACGACTCTTCCAATCTGCCATCTGCAATCTGCAATCTGCAATCCTCTCGAGGCGGAACGGTTCGCGGCAAGCCGTCCTCTCCACTAAGATAGCAGCGGGCCCTCATCGCGAACACGGTTGCCGGGAGACGGTCATGCTCGAAGAGTTTGCCGGCCAAAAGATCGTCGTGGACCTCCGCAGCCCGTACGTCTGCATCGGCACCTTCAGCCGCGCCGACGAGAAGTTCATCGAGATGAAGAACGCCGACCTGCACGACTTCCGCGACACCGATACCGACCGCGAGAACTACGTCGCCGCGTCGAAGGCGACCGGGATCAAACGGAATCGCAAGCGCGTGCTCGTCATGCGGGACGACGTCGTCGCGGTGTCGCGGTTGGAAGATGTCGTCGACGAGTGATTGCGTACGCTAAGCCGCAAGCGGCTTTTGTCTAACCCGAGGAGAGCGATGCGAACGATCAAGATCGGCAATAGCGAAGAGACGGTCGTCGAGCGGTCCGACTACCCGCCGGAGCGGCTGCGGCAGGTCCTCGCCGGCGAGACGATCGCCATCCTCGGTTATGGCGTGCAGGGCCGCGGACAGTCGCTCAACATGCGCGACAACGGGCTGAAAATCATCATCGGTCTGCGGCCCAAGAGCAAAGGCTGGCAACTCGCCGAGCAGGACGGCTGGAAGGCGAACGAGACGCTCTTCCCGATCGAAGAAGCCGCCAAGCGCGGCACGATCGTGCAGTACCTCCTCTCCGACGCCGGCCAAAAGGAACAATGGCCGGCGCTCAAGCCGCTCCTGACCAAGGGCAAGGCGTTGTACTTCTCGCACGGCTTCTCGATCGTCTACAGCGACCAGACCGGCGTCGTGCCGGCCAAGGACATCGACGTGATCCTGGTCGCGCCGAAAGGTTCGGGCACGACCGTGCGGCGACACTTCCTCGAAGGCCGCGGCATCAACGCCAGCTACGCCGTGCACCAGGACGCGACCGGCCGCGCGCGCGAACGAGCCGAAGCGTGCGGCATCGCGATCGGCTCGGGATACCTGTTCGAGACGACGTTCAAGAAAGAGGTTTATAGCGACCTGACCGGCGAGCGAGGCGTGCTCATGGGGGCGATCTACGGGTTGTGGCTGGCGCAATACGAGGTGCTGCGCGAAAAGGGCCACTCGCCGAGCGAGGCGTTCAACGAAACGGTGGAGGAGGCCACGCAGAGCCTCTACCCACTCATTGCCGAGAACGGCATGGACTGGATGTACGCGAACTGCTCGACCACCGCCCAGCGCGGCGCGCTCGACTGGTATCGCGCCTTCCGGGACGCGAGCCGTCCGGTGTTCGAAAAGCTCTACTCGAAGGTTGCCGACGGCAGCGAAACCCGCCGAGTCCTCGAGGCAAACAGTCGCCCCGATTACCGCCAGCAACTGGAAC
>DATJGQ010000931.1:0-5561 GCA_035494815.1 Gemmataceae bacterium | reverse complement strand
CCGACGACCACGACGCCCCCGACTGCAGCGGCGCCGACCGGCGCGCAGCTTTACGCCCTCTACCGTCGGGTGAAGCTGCTCTACGATCCGGCGCCGGGGACCGTCCCGCCAGTCGTCGCCGCACCGGGCGACCCGAACTTCGCGGGTCTCAGCTTCTGGCGGAGGCCGAGCGGCGGCAACGCCCGCGCCGAGTTGAACACACCGTCGACGGTCACGGCCCCGATCCGGCGGTTCGGCACGAATCAGAATCAGTCCACCGGCCTGCAAGTCTATGGTGCATTGGCGGGTGACACCTCCCTCGCCCCCTCGAAGGACGTGTACGGCCCCGCGTCCGACGTCGCCGGCACCGACCTGTTGCTCGCCAACGTGACCGACTTTGAGATTAAGGCCCAGTGGGACATTCCGAAAGCGGCGGACCTCGCGGTCTTCGCCCCCTTCTATGCCGCCCTGGGCACGTCGTTGGCCGCCGTCGATTATCCGTTCGACGTGCCGCAATCGCCGAACCCGCACCAGGGAAGCTTCCGCGTGTTCGACACGTGGTCCTCGCAAGAGGACACCACCGGCTCGACGCCGGAATACAGCTACGGCCGGCCGATCATCAACAACGCCAGCGGCACGAGGGTGCTGCAAACGGGACCGGGGCCGAATCGACAAACGGGCCGATATGACGCGAATAACCGCAACCTGGCCAACTGGAACGCGGGACATCTCGTGACGCACGTCAACAAGAATTTGCAACAGGAGTCGATGCCGCTCCGCGTCCGGATCAAGGCGGTGCAGATCAAGATCCGCATCTGGGACCAGAAGTCACAACAGTCCCGGCAGATCACGCTCGTTCAGGACCTGTAAATCTCACTCCCCGGCCGGCCGAACGCATCATCCGGCCGGCCGGGGCAGATATCTTCGGAGGCGTCTCATGTCCGCGTCGCGCGCCAGCATTTCTGTAGCTGGCCTCAGTGAGGCCGGACCGGGGTCACTGACCCCGGCTACAGCAAACCGGTCCCGTCCCGGCGTCGTCCTTTTGATCGTCGTCATCCTGCTGGCGCTCTTCGCCGTCGTCGGCCTCGGCTTCATGCTCTACGCCGAGTCCGAGGCGACCGCCTCCCGCGTCTACCGCGAAGGCCAGGCGATCACCAGCAAGAACCTCGCTAACATCCCCGCGCAGGAACTGCTCAACTACGCCATCGGCCAACTGGTCTACGGCTGTCGCGACACGGACACCGACGTGCTCTCGGCGATGCGCGGCCACAACCTCTCCCTGACGATGTACGGCTGGAACTATCAGTATTTGCCTGCGGCCCCCGGGACGACTCCCCAATTCAACCCGAACGCTAACCAGAATACGGTGCCGTTCAACGGCCTGGGCACGGTGCGAACCAACCCGACGCCGTTCAACGGCCTGACCGATTTCGAACTGCCGAACTACCAGTACTTCCGGCTCGACGGCTTCGTCCGCGACCCGGAGCGGTACGGCGCCCGCTCGGACCCGACCGCCCCGCCGCAGATGTACATCGGCGGCGCCAACGCCCCGTACACCGCCGCCGACCGGAACAACATGTTCCTCGCGCAGCTGATCGCCAACGACCAGCAGACGAACCAGCCCAAGGTGCTGGCGGCGTCGTTCGTGCGGCCGGTACCGGGGACGCCGTTCGCCAACCTCGCCCCGAATAACCCGGCGTGGTTCATTCCCGGGGACAAGGGCACGAAGGGCGCCAACCCCATGCTCAAGTACATGGTGCTGCGGCCACGGCCCGGCGACAATTACTACAATCCGCAGGACCTCGCCCGTTCGTTCCCACCGCCCGAAGACCCCGGCGGCGACGTCAAGAACGCGCCTGGCGTTCGCGGGTACAACTCGCAGAACGGCCAGCTCGACACCAACGACAGCTACTGGATCGACCTCGGCTATCCCGTGCAGGTCACGGCGAACGGTAAGAAGTTCAAGCCGCTCTTCGCGTTCCTGGTCATGGACCTGGACCGCATGCTCAACCTGAACGTGCACGGCAACATCGCGGCCGGCCAGCGCGGCTCGGAGGCGCACGTCTCCGCGCAGGGGCTGGGCGCGCACGAGGTCAACCTGTCGAAACTGTTCACCAACCCCGCCGAGTACCGGCAACTGTTCCAGGGCTCGTCCGCCACCGGCATGTTCGTCCCCGGCCGCTTCGGCGACGACGCGGCGCCGAACCCGTCGAACCCGCTCGTCAACGTCCCCGCCGACGGCCGCACGCTCTACACGAACAACAACCGCGCGCCTCTGCTGCCCACGTCCTTCACCCCTTATCTGATGAAGCTCGACTGGGACGGCGTGGACAACTCGGGCGGGGCCGCCAAGACGGCCACGACCCGGTTCCAGTACCCGCAGGCGAACGCCGCGTTCCCGACCTTCACCGGCGGCTACGACAACCTGTCGCCGAACGTGTCGCCGAACCCGCAGGTGAACAACCCGTTCCTGTACAGCCCGCTGCGGTCGTTCCAACTCGGCGACCGCAAGCCGTTCGGGCCCGAGAACCTGTACTACATGTACGGCACGACCGGTTCGCTCTCCAGCCAGTCCGAGTTGGCCAAGATCATCCCGGGCGCGCTGTCGAACGCGCGGGCCCGCTTCCAGATGACCACCGGCGGCGCCGACTTCGACTCGCCGGGCATCATCCCGTGGGTCGATCGCAGCCAGCAGTCCGTCACCTACTCGCTGCCGAACCCGGCCAACCCGGGCACGCTCCCCGAGCCGTTCCCGAATTACCCGCAGGGCGGGCAGCCGAAACCGAATTACGTCCTACCGCCGTTGAACCAGCTCGGGGCCCAACCCCCCGGGAGCGAGTTCATGGCGAACAGCGCGAACGCCGGGCAGTTCGGCGCCGGCCGCGCGGCAATCATGGGCCGGCTCGATCTGAACCGCAAGCTCACTTCGTTCTTCGACGAGACCACCGGCCAGTTGAAGCAGGTCGGTCAGCCGCCGACGCCCGGGCAGCCGCCGATCGCGGGTTCCTTCTGGGACGCGTACCAACAGCGGCAGGACTTCGCCAAGGAGATTTTCGACCGGCTCGTGCTCGTCACCGGTGCGAACCCCAGCGCCAACACCAAAGGCTCCCCCGATCAGCACAACGCCCTGCGCTATCTGGCCCAGCTCGCGGTCAACCTCGTCGACTACATCGACGAGGACGACATCTCGACGCCGTTCAACAACTGGGGCGACGGCGCCGAGTACGTCTTCGGCACCGAGCTGCCCAAGCTGGTGCTGAACGAAGTCTACGCGGAAATGAAGAACATGCCGGGCGAGGACAAGGCGCCGTTCGGCGCCCAGAAGGGGTACCAGTTCAACTTCTGGCTCGAACTGCTCAACCCGCTGCCGCAATCGGGCCAACAGGACCCGAACATCCCCGGCAACCTCGACCGCGCTTCGGCCGTCCTGCAACGGACCGACGCGAACGGCACGAAGTACGCCGTGCACCGCATCCTGGTCGCCCAGCAGAAGGCCGGGTTCAACGCCGCCGACTTGCGGTCCCCGAGCAACACGCTCGGCGACCCGATCGGCAACCTCGACCTGCAGCTCGTCGTCTCCAATTACACCGGGACGCCACGGGCCGGCGTGACCTCGACGGACGTCGTCCTGCCGAACAACAACCAGCCGGCCGGGGCGCCGGGCAACACGACCTTCTTCGTTATCGGCCCGCAGCAGAATCCCGAGCCGACCGGCACCGATTTCGATCCGACGCTTCGGCTCGCGTCAGGCCAGACGGATCCGAGCGGCAAGCCGAGCGACCTGTCGTACAACGCGACCAGTTTCGGCGGGGGTAAGAGCGGCCCGCCGGTGCCGGACGTCAACTCCGACCCGCGCACCCGGCACACCGTCATGTTGCAGCGGCTGGCCAACCCGTGGCTCGCCCCGAACCCGGCGACGCCGGGCGGCGCGGTCGATCCAGCGCACCCGATCAATCCGTACATCACGATCGATTACATCACCGACGTGAAGTCGAACGACTCTGTGAAGTACGGCCCCAGCGCGTCGTCGCCGAAGGACCAGCGGCCGGAATACAACCTGGTGGCCAACAAACATTCGTTCGGGCGGGCCCAGCCGTACGTGGCGGCGAACGGCACTCCCGCGGCCGGGTTGCTGCCCCAATTCGGGGCGCCGCAGACGGCCGTCGCCGGCGCTCCCCCCGGTCCGGCGAACACGTTCTTCCAGAAGAACTCCAACGCCGAACAGCCCGACTGGCTCGTGCATCTGGACCGGGCGCCCATCAGCGTGGCAGAGATCGTGCACGTCTCCGGGTTCAAACCGCACGAGTTGACCCAGCAGTTCCAGTCGATCGTGAACGGCCAGCCGCGGCACTACGCGCACATGGCGCCGTGGGTGCCGTTCGACGTCCCGAGCGCGGCCGGCGGCACGGCCAGCGGCTACACCCAGGCGGAAGTCAACGCCGCCCGCATCTTCCGGGCGCTCGACACCTTCACCGTCAGCGACCGCAGCTACCGCGCATTCGGCGGCAAGACGGTCGGCAAGATCAACATCAATACCGTGCAGGATCTCGACACCTTCCTGGCCCTCGCCGACCCGCAGGCCGTCAACTACTTCACACAGGCCGAAGTGCAGGCCGTGTGGGACCAGTTGCAGAAGCGGACGCTGACCGGCCGGCCCGGCATGGTCACGAACGGCCCGATGTGGGGCGCCGGCCCGATCACCGCCCCGAACACCGACCCGGCGTACCCCGACGTCAAAGGCTACGGCGTGCAGAACACGATCTACAGCGGCGTGTTTGTCCCGCCGCAGCTGTCGGTGAATCCGACGCCGCAGATGCCGAACCCGTACGCCTACTTCGAACTGCTGACCAAGATCCAGAACAACCTGACGACACGGAGCAACGCGTTCGCCGTCTTCCTGACGGTCGGCTTCTTCGAGGTCATGGACGACACGACGCTGCCGGTCAAGCTCGGGGCGGAGATCAAGAACCGCAACGGCCAGCCGACGCGGCGGCGGATGTTCGCGGTCGTCGACCGGACGAACCTCGCGCTCGACGTTCGCACCTCGGACCCGACGCGAGTGCCCACGCTGCCGGACACGCAGTACAAGTTGCGGCAGGCCGACGGCAGCGTCATCCGACCGGCGGTGCTTACATCCGAGACGAGCATCGTTCCGACCGGAATGCAGACGTGCCAGATCATGGTCGCCGGCGGGGACCCGACCCAGTACGACCCCGACGGCAACGGTGACGGCAAGCTCATCGTGGACACCGGCACCGGAGTCAAGCCGGGCATTTTCGGCCCGGGCGCACTGCTTTACATCGATGTAGGCGACCGGCAGGAGTACGCGAGGGTCATGGCTGCCCAGCCGGCGGCGAACCCATTGACCTATCAACTGAGCCTGCAGTTCATCGATCCGCTGACGATGGCGCAAAAGCAGATCCAGTACCCGCACGCCGCCGGGTTCATGTTGTCGAACGTGCGACTCGGCAACCCGGGCCCCCAGGGCAAGATCGACCTGACCGACCCGCGGTACAAGTACGTCGTGCCGTATTCGTTCATCATCGAATGACGAGTGTTTGGTGTTTGGTGTTTGGTGTTTG
>DATJGQ010000930.1:0-2721 GCA_035494815.1 Gemmataceae bacterium | reverse complement strand
GCTGCTCAGTGCGGTACACCGGAGCGGTATTCGTACCGACGTTCCGCATTGGCCCGAGACTCGCACAGCCGACGAGAAAACTCGCGAAGCTCAGAACGGCAATCTTCTTCATCTTCGCGCCTCACGCCCAGCCCAGGACCTGGAACACCTCGGCCTGCACCACCGCCATCGCCTCTTCGGTCAACCCCGGGTCGGTGACGGCGTACCGCTCGCCGGTGCGGGTGCAACGGACCGTCAACGTCTCTCCGGTCGCGTCCTTGGTCACGTCCTCGAACTTGAAGCGCTTCCGACGCATGAGCAACAACGCGACCACGTAGCGGAAGTGCACTTTCGCCGGGTCGGTCGCGCCGTCGAGGCGATGGAAGCACTCGACCAAGAGGTCGTCGTCGATCGGCGGCCGGCGGATTTCGCCGTCGGCGGGCACGCGGCCGACCCAGTGGCTGAACGCCCCCTCCGGCGGACCGTTCCACGCCTCGTCGGAATAATCCTGGCGGACGAAGCGGACGCCGTCGTCGAGCAATACGCCGTGATATCGCTCGCCGGGCCGCAGGTCGCGGCCGCTGGCGGCACACCGGCGGGTCGGGGCCTGGATTTGGTAGTCCGTCATGAATCGAACCGCGTGGAACGTGCGCCCGGCCGTGGGCGCTAAGATCAGCCCGTGTATCGTATCGGCCGGCTTTCGACAACGGCAAGCGGCGCGGACGGTCGGCCGCCGCGATGAACGCGCGAAGAGGCGGAGTGTAGGGGTTGGGGGAAATGCGAGCAGGAGTCAAGAGTTACCAGCCCGAAGCGCGAGCGAGGGACGGGACTCTCATCCCTCGCTTGCGCTTCGGGCTGGTCCGTTTTAAGTTCGTCCTTTCCACCCGATCGGCCGCCGCGTCCACGCACACGTCGTGGCGTACCACTGAATCGCCAGCAGGATTATTACGCCAATCGGATGTAGGACCGCCCCGAACCATGATTGCCTGAAACGACGGGCAGCATCCAACCGCACGAGCAACACCGACAGCGCCGGCGCGGCCATCCACGGCAGCAACGGGATCAGCGCGAACGGCAACACCTGCCCGCCCAACAGCAGGATCGTCCACACCGCGATCGCCCGCGGACTGGCCAGCCCTTCGCGCGCGTTCTTCGCCAGTCCGAACCACAGTTCGTGGCCACTTTCGTACATCCGGCAGGTCGCCAGGTCGGTCGCGTCGCACAGATCGGTCATGCGGCCGGCGCGGCGGTATGCGCGCGGCAGCGTCAGCCCGTCGTGCCGCGAGCCGCGGATCGCCGCGTGCCCGCCGACCGCTTCATACGCGTCCCGCCGGGTGACGAATAACTGGCCGCAGCCGGCCGCGAATGCCGGGTGTCGAAATCGCCGCATGAAAAAGAACGGAAGATAACCCAGCAGAAGGAAGTGCGCCAACGGTAGGACGAGCTTTTCGAGGAGGGTCCCAGTTTCTTGCCGCGGGATGCCGCTGACCAGATCGGCCCGCGACGACTCCAGGAAACTGGCTAGACGGGCGACCGCGTTCGGCGCGAGGCGGACGTCCGCGTCGACGAAGACGAGCAGCGAATGTCGCGCGTGGCGGGCGAGTTGCTCGCAGGCAGACTGTTTGCCGCACCAGCCGTCCGGCAACGATTCCGAGGCGACGAGTCGTACGCGAGCGTCTCGCGCGGCGAAGTCGGCAACGATCGCGGCCGTGCGATCGTCCGAATGGTCGTCCAAAACGACCACTTCGAAGTCGACGTCGTGACTTGCGAGGGCTGCTTTCACCGCGGAACCGATGGACCGCTCTTCGTTCCGGGCGGGGATCAGGATCGAAGTCGACGGACGCGGGCCCGACGGCGCGGGCGCTGGCCGGTAAAGTCGGACGTTAATCACATATAGAAGGACCGGAATGAGAGCGAGGATGGCGACGACGATTGCGACGATGTCGACGACCATCGGCCGGCCTCACCCGCGGTGTTCCGGCCGGAACCGTTCGCCGCGCGACCAGGCCCGCAGCCGCCGCCACCAGTCGTAGACACCGCCAACGCCCGCCCGGCCGCGGACGATCGTCGTGAACAGGTCCGGGTCGCGCCGCATCGCTTCGGCGGCGAGTGCGTCCTGCGTCCGGACTAATTCGCCCGCGACCGCGGCGGTCCATTCTTCGGTCGTCCGGCCGCGATGCGCATCGACGTCGAGCGGCTCGCCGAACCGCGCGAGCGCCTCAGGCGTTCGCTCGTCCCAAAACGTCATCTCGACGGCCAGTGGCAAGACCGTGCCGCGCTCGAGTGACTGAAGGACATGGCCAACGCCGCCGCGGAGCCGCGGCGGCCGTTCGCGCACGTCGGTGAATCGGCCTTGAGGCATGATCCACAAGGCCGCCCTCGAATCTGTGAGGATCGTCTCCGTGGTGCGCAGGAGTTGGAGCGCGCCCCGCGTCGTGCCGAGTTCAATGCCAAACAGTCCCGCCCGGCCGAGGAAGCGATACCGCCGCAACGCCGCGGCGTCGATCGGGCCCCAGTGGACGCGGTCCGGCATCAGGCCGCTCAGGATGAACGCGATGAGTGGGTCCCACCAGGACGGATGATTCAGGACGACGACGAGCGGTCCGTCGAGCCGGGCCGGCAACGGTCCGGTCTTCGAGACGCGGACCGCGTGCAAGTGCTTGGCGGCATAGCGGCGGGCGTACCAGCGGAACAGGCGGAACAGCCAGGGCCACCGGGGCGGCGGCGTCTCGCATAGCCGCA
>DATJGQ010000929.1:0-5024 GCA_035494815.1 Gemmataceae bacterium | reverse complement strand
GGCGTAGACGCGGGCGAGACTGTAGAGTGCCAGCGGGGATCGGTGGGCCTGCGGAAGAACCCGGTCGGCGTCCGCCACCGCGTCCGCGTATTCGGGGGTGCGGGCGAGCGTGGCGAGGCGATAGACCTGCAGGAAGTACCGCTCGTTCGTGTTGTCGAGCGCGATCGCCTGGTCCCAGGCGGCGAGGGCTTGCGGGTATATACCGAGCGCGGTCAGGGCGTCGGCCCGGCCCCAGGCGGCGTCGCGCTGTTTCTTGCGCAGTTCCGCGGGCGGGCGTGGCTGGGATTGAAGTTTCGCGATCGCCGCGACCTCAGCGTCGAACTTCTCCAAGGCCTGCTGCGGCCGGCCGGCCCGGCCCTCGATGTCGCCTTCGGCCCAAAGTTCATCAAGCTTCAAGAACCGCACTGACCAGTCGTTCGCCGCCTGATTGGCGAGCGCATCCGCGGTCGTGCGGAACTCGGCGAGCGCCGCGCTGGCCGTCTCGATCTGCCCGGCCTCCGCCAGAACGCGCGCCAGCGTGTACTGGGAATTCGCCAGTTGGAATCGGACTCGGACGGGCGCGGCCGGTCCGGGCGCGAGGAGCGCCCGGCGGGTGACGGCGTCGTGGGCCGCGATCGCCGCCTCTTGCAGGTCGCCGCGCTTCCACAGGCGGTCCGCCCGTTCGGCCACGCACGTGGCGACGTCGGCCTGGACGTCGAGGTCGTTCGGCGCTTCCGCGGCGAGCTTCTCTCTCAGAGCGAGGGCCTGTGACAGGAACCGGTCCGCGTCCCCCTCGCGGGCCAATAGTTCCGCCACCTGCGAGCCGCTGAATCGTGCGTTGGCCAACCCGGCGGTGTAAATGCGGACGGCCGGATGTGTCTGATGCAGCCGCTCCCACTCGGCCGCCGCCTTGTCGAACCACGTGGCGGACTCGGCCGGGTTGCCCATCCTGTGAAAATCGTTGCCGAGATTCCATTCGGCCTGGGCCAGGTCGTGGCGCAAGCGGTCACGATGAGGAATGTCTTCGGTGAGCCGCGTGTACACCTCGAGGGATTTACGCCGCGCGGCGATGGCCCGGGCCGGATCGCTCGCGCGAAAGTGCAGGACGGCGATGTTGTTCCATGTCACGGCCAGGTCGCGGCGATGCGGCTCGGCGGTCGGGTACTTCGCCGCCAGTCGCTCGTGGATCGCCACCGCGTCGAGATAATGCGCCAGCGCGACCTCGAACTGCGACCGCTCGAGTGCCACATTGCCGATGCCGAGCATGACCCGCGCGATTTCGGCCTCGGGGACTTTCGCGGGCGGGACGACAGGCGCGGAATCGTCGCGCAGCGCTCGCCAGGTCTCCAGCGCGCTCCCATAGGCGGCGTCGGCGGGGTCGAGGCGAAGCAGAGCCCGATTCAGCCGGCCGAGATGATAGTTGGTGTCCGCCAGTTCGGCGCGCAGGCCGCGGTCATCGGGTGTGGCGTCGAGCAATCGTTTGAACTGGTCGCGCGCCTGTTCGAGGAGGGTGACGGCCTCGGCCCGTTGGCCGACGTCGCCGGTGATCTGGGCGAGCCGGAACAGACCGCGGGCCATGTCCGCGCGGACGGTGGGATCGTCGCCGCGCTCGCGGATAAAGCCGGCGTAGTAATCCCGGGCGAGACCGAGCAGTGTTAACCGCAACGGCTCCAGTCCCGGCTCGTCGAGGAGCACGTTCTCGCTGACTTCGCTGTAGTAGCGGTCGACGGCCTGTTTGCTTTGGCGGAACCGCGCCTCGGCCAGGGCCGCGTTGTCCTGGGCGATCTGTCGCTGGCGTTGGGCTTCGTTGCGCTCGTCGCGGGCGACGTCGCGTTCGTGCCGCAAGAGACCGTTGAAGTAGGCCCCGAGGAGGAATAGCGTCACGAGCGAAACGGCGATGGTCGCGGCCAGTGCCGCCATCGCCGGCCGCCGCTTCGCCCACATCCAAAGTCGTTCCGCGGTACCCACCGGCCGGCCGATTGTCGGCCTTCCGTCCAGGAATCGTCGCAGGTCTTCCGCAAGGTGCTGGGCGGACGGGTACCGCCGGGCCGGGTCTTTCTGCAGACACTTGAGGCAGACGACTTCCAAGTCACGCGGGACTTCCGGCCGCGTTGTTCTCAGTCCGGGCGGCTCGTCCTTGAGAACCATTTCGATCGTATCGCGCGGCGTGCGGCCGCGGAACGGCGGACGGCCGGCGAGCATCTCGTACAGGATCGTTCCGAGCGAATACACGTCCGCGGCGGGGCCGACTTCATGCGACCGCCCGGCGGCCTGCTCGGGGGCCATATAGCTCGGCGTGCCGAGGATGCCGATGGTCGTCGTCGTGGAGCCTTCCTCCGTCTCCTTGGCGAGTCCGAAGTCCGCAATCTTGAGTTGGTGAGTGGTGAGTGGTGAGTGGTGAGTGGTGCTGGACGGCTCGCGAGTCACTAGGAGGACGTTCGCCGGTTTGAGGTCACGGTGAACGATGCCGCGTTGGTGGGCGGCGTGGACGGCCAGGGCGAGCGTCTCGGCGAGCCGGGCGGCGTCGCGGGGCGGCTGCGGACGGCCGGCCAGATGGCCCGCGAGGGTGCCGCCGTCAACGTACTCCATCGCGAAGTACGGCCGGCCGGCGTATTCGCCGACGTCATAGATGTGGACGATGTTCGGATGTTGGACCTTGGCAAGGCGCAGGGCTTCGCTGTTGAATCGTTCCACGTCGATCGGCCGGGCGAACTCGCCCGAGAGGACCATCTTCAGCGCGACCAGTCGGTTGAGCTTACGGTGCCTGGCTTTGTAGACAACGCCCATGCCGCCGCGGCCGAGCTCGCCGAGCATTTCGTAGCCGGGAATCGCGACGACGGGCCGCACGGTCGCCGCCGCCGGACGGGTGTCGGCCGTCTGCTGCATCGTCGGTTCGTCGATCGATGGCTTCGGCTGCGTCGGCGGGGGTACGACGGTTAGATCGGACGGGGCCGACGGCAACATGGCGGTCGCTTCCGACTGCGACGCGGGCGGACTCGGAGGCGTGCCGCGGATGGTCGCCTCGGTCGGGCCGGCGAGTGTGTTCGCCGCCTCGGCTTCGGGGGTCGAGGGCGACGCGGTCGGCGGCTGGGCGACCGTGCGATCGTCGGGTGGAGGTGATGCCATCGTGCATCTCGGCCTGAGTCCGATCGAATCCTTCCCATTATGGCAGACAGGGGATCGTTGTATGACCTCGCGGGCCGTCAGCCGACGAACACTTTGACCGGCCGGATGAGGCGGCCGTCTGGGTCCGAACGGCCGACGCCGCGGAGTTGGCCCGCCGAATCGAAGACCGCGAGCGTTACATCGGATGCCGGTTTGACGCCTTCTGGAGTGCCCAAGCAAACGGATTGACCGCGGCCAAAGCAAGACAGTTGCTCCTTGTCGAGCACGGCGCGAGGCAGCCCCGCTACGGCGGCCGCGGGCGGCAAGAGCCTCGATCGCGCGGTCTCGGCACCCGCTTCGAGCGGCACGGCCTGTTCCGGGTCGAACGGGCCGACGCGAGTGCGGCGGAGCGCTGAGATGTAGCCGCCACAGCCGAGTCGCTCACCCAGGTCGCGGGCGAGCGAACGAATGTAGGTCCCTTTACCGCAGACGATTTCCAGGCGGAGCGTCGGGTAGTCGAAGTGCAGGACATCGATGCGGTCGATGCGGACGGTGCGGGGCGCAAGGTCGGCGGCCCGGCCTTGACGCGCGAGGTCGTACGAACGCCGGCCGGCAAGTTTCGCGGCGGAGAATGCCGGCGGGACTTGTTGGATCGTGCCGAGGAAGGAGTGAAGGGCGGTCTCGATCGAGGGGCGGTCGGGAGTCCTCGACCCCGGCCCCTCGTCGCGGGACAGTTGACAATCTGCCGGCGTAATCGGGCCCTCGGCGTCATCGGTGGCCGAGCGCGCGCCGAGCGTGATATCGGCGATGTAGGTCTTGGGCATGTCCTGGACGAACTCGGTCAGGCGGGTCGCCCGGCCGACGCACAGCACCAGGACGCCGGTGGCTAGCGGGTCGAGGGTGCCGGTATGACCGAGTTTTGTCCCACCCGGGAACCAGCGGATGGCCGCGTCCACTGCGGCGCGGGAGGTCACGCCGTGCGGTTTGTCGAGTACGAGCAGGCCGTCGTGCATGGTCCGTCTTCCGCGGTTCGTCGTCCGTTGTATATTGCCACGGATAACGACTCAGGACTACGGACGATGGACGCGTGTGTCATCTACAACCCGACCGCGGGCCGCGGGCGGACGCGGCGACTGATCCGCCGGCTCGGACGGCGGGCGGCGGGCCGATTCGATTTCTGCCCGACCGCCGGGCCGGGCGGAGGTGCGACCGCCGCCGAAAAGGCGATCGCTGCCGGGCACACGACGATCATCGCCGCCGGCGGCGACGGCACCGTGCACGAGGTCGCCAACGGCATCCTCCGCGCGGGGCGGCCGGAAGTGGTTTTCGGCGTCTGGCCCGCCGGCTCGGCGAACGATTACGCCTACGCCTTGAATGTTGAAGGCGACTGGCCGATGTGCCCGGATTGGCCGAAGCGCTTGTCGGTCATGCGGGCCGACGTCGGACGCGTGACCGGCGGCGGGCGGGACAAGTTTTTCGTGAACGGCCTCGGCGTGGGATTCAACGCCAGCGTCACGCTCGAAGCGCACGGCATCCGCAAATTACGCGGCATGGCGCTGTACGGCGTCGCGTTCGTGCGGGCCGTGTGGAAGCACTTTCTGAGCCCGCGCCTGGTGGTCATGATCGACGGGGTTTCCCTCGAACGCGAGACGCTGGCACTTACCATCAGCCTCGGCAAGCGCGAGGGCGGGTTTCTGGTTACGCCAAAAGCCGAATTGGACGATGGCCGTTTCGATTACGTGCACGCCGGGAGGCTTGGCCGGTTCGAAGCACTCCGGATGCTTCCGCGGATGGCCGCCGGGACGCTGCCCGACGATCATCCGCTGATTCGGCAAGGGCGTTGTTCCGCCGTGCGCGTCTCGGGTGACACCCCGTTGCGTGTTCACATCGACGGCGAGTTCTTTTGTCTAACGGATGACAACGTGCACGAGATTGCGGTC
>DATJGQ010000928.1:0-3301 GCA_035494815.1 Gemmataceae bacterium | reverse complement strand
CACCCCTCGCTCGCGCTTCGGGCTGGTATTCCTTCTACTTCGCGGCGCGCCGTCGCCGCCCGCTCAACAGATATACGTCCGCCCGCACCTCCGTCAGCGGATCGCCCGCCGAATCGATGCCGTCCACCCGCGGCACCGGGTCGAAGATGATCTTCCGCCGCTCCGGCTCTTGGTCGTCGACGCGGGCCGTCAGCGTGATCATGCCGAACGCAATCTCCGGGCGACTATCCGGCCACGTCACGCTCGCGTCATCGACCTTGTCGCCGCTCTCGGCCAACTGCACGAATACGCCCAGCTTGACCGGCCCCTTCGCCAACCGTGGCCCGATCTCGTCGAAGAGAAAGGTCGGCGACTTCTTGGCGGCGTCCGCGTCCGACAGGTACTCCGTCCCCGCTTCGGGCCGGATGCGGAACCGGCCGAAGCGACTCTGGCCCTGCGCGTTCGTGAACTTGAACGCCGTCACCGCGAAAAAGGCCTCGCGGGCGAAACTGGTCGGGATCGGTTTGGCGGTCTCGACGACTCGTTTCGCGTGCGGGTGCGAGGCGAGGAACGCCCCCATCGCCTCCGGCTTGCCCGCCCCTGCCGCGGCCGCCGCCCGCAGGAACTCGAGGAACTCCTCGCCGGTGCGAACCTGAAAGCCGTTGAACGAGTGGGCGACGATGTCCGTGTGGACGTGCTCGCCGAGATGAAAGCGGACCGCGAAGCCGCGCGGCCCGGACTTCTGCGGGTCATTGTCGGGGATAGTCGGCACGCCAGTCGAGTTCGAATAGCGGACGGTGACGGGCGTGGACGGCCGGTTCGCGTGCGGTGCGCGGGTCAGCTTGGCCGCTTCCGGCGACGGCGTGAACGTGCCGGTGCACATCAGGCCTTTGGCATGCGCCGGCCGGAACCCCGGGTGCAGCCCGAAGATCTTGTCGAGGACGTCGACCAGTTGTTCGGCGAGTGGCAGATTCGAATATGTGCCGGCCGGCATATAGACCTCCGTCTTAAAGCGCTGGGCGGTGACATGATACGCCGCCGGTCACATTCTCGCGCGATTTTCCCGGACGTGGTTCCCGCCGTCGGTTACAATCTCGCTCATCCTCACAATCCGCGCCCGCCCAGGTCGGCCGCGGACACGCCGCGCCGCCGTGCGGCGACAAGCGCGACCCGTCAACGGCCCGTTCAGCCGAGGCGTGGCACCCTGTCAGCCAATGGGCGCCCCGAGCCGGGGCGCCGGAACCGGCTGTCCAAATCGATGGGAGTGAAATGGATCGTGAATCGTTCGGCACTCGCCTGCGGTCGTTGCGCGAAAGTGCCGGTCTCAGTCAAACGGAACTAGCGGAGAAGGTCGGAACGGACCAGAACCACATTTCTAAATGGGAGCAAAGCCCCACCGAGCCGGAATTTGCGGTCGTCGAACGGCTGGCGTTCGCCTTAGGAATGCCGGCGGTCGAACTGTTGACCGGCCGTCCGCTCACCTGGCAAAAGCCGACCATCCGCCTCACCTGCGACAATTTCGCCGAACACCTCTCGACCGACTACGCGGAGTCGTTGGTCGACGGGTTCACCATCCCCGCGGACGGCATCGCGCTGGATGACTGGATTGTGACGAAGTTCCTCGTCTGGGTGGCGCGGGAAAGCGAGCGGTTGCCGGACGCGCGGTACGAAATCTCCCGCCATGTCGCGGCGGTCCTGGTGGAACGGCTGGTCGCGCGGCGCTAGTCGCGCGGGCGGCCCGACCGTCGCCCGAACATCGTCGGCGCGCTCGCCGACGGCAAGGCCGGCGTTTTCACTGGTCCGCGCGGCCCGTTCGCAACGGAGGCCAAATACGATTCAGTCCCGGCTTTCCTAAGTCCGACTGTTTCGCGAGCTACACTTTCGCGTGGTCCCCTCACTTTCATCGGGAGCGTCCATGCGCTGGCTCGATATCAAGAACCGCTACGGCTCGCCGGAACACAGGCTGGAAATCCCCGGGCCGGTCGATCTCGATGCGGCCTACGTCGAACTCTGGCGGCGCGTTCTCAATGACGCCGTCGCGCTCATCGGCCAGGCCGACGTGCGGACCATCGCATTTCAGTTGACGCCCCAGGAACGGGTTAAAGACGGGCCGGGGGAAATCGCGGCCCGCTTCTGGAACGTGAGCAATCGGCGTCTGCCGCTGCCCGACTATGCCCTGGCTTCGGAAACGTTCGTCGCGCTCATGGAGGGCACGAGTGACGAGGAGCACGATCGCGACGTGCTGACGCTCTCCCTCCGGGAATACGATCGCCTCCGCGCCGTGGCGGCGGTCAAGCCGATCGCGTCGTTGTTTCAGACGGTCTGCGCGGTCCTGCCGTTGAAGGCGGTCGCCGGCGTCTGCGACGGCTGGCTCGACTTGCGGATCGGTAAGCCGGAGCCGGGCCCGCTGCCCGAGTATGATCGCAAGGTGCTCGCCGGAATACCTGCCAAGATGGAGCCCGACCGTGGCGGCGCGCTCGACCCGGAATGGCTCGCGCACCTCAGCGCGGTGTCCAAGGCGCTGGTCCACTACACTCCCAAGCACTTCCAGACCATCGAATGCACCGTCCGGGTAGAGGGCAACCGGCTTTTCTACGAGATCGGCTGCCCGGATTTCCCCGACGAAGGCAGCACCGAACCGGGCCAGGACCTCCACCAGGCGATGTCGCGGCTGATCGCGTACAAGCTCCGGGGCGGCGCGACGTTTCCCGGCATGAGATTCGGGGTCCAGATCCAGAGCGACGGCACCGCCCGCACCCACGCCGCGATTCTGAACTAAAGCAGCGGAAGTGGCCGCAGTACCGGGAAAGGTGCATACCTTTGGCGCTTGCGAACGGAAAAAGGCGCCGCTCGTGAGGGCGACTCGTCAGGCGATCCTTAGCACGCGGCAGGTGTCTTCGTAGCTGGCCTCCAGATCGAGCGTGACGCCGAGGTCGACGTCCAGCCAGATCGGCAGCGGCGGAAGTGGCCGCCCGGGAGTCATCGGGTAGAACCAGCTGTCGAGCAACGGCCGGCCGCGCGTCCGCTTGCGGCCGCGCAGGGTCACGGCGTAAACGTGCGGTGGGTCAGAACCGAGAGCCGGGTCCGCGCGGCCGATCAACGTTAGCAGGTCGGCGTACAGGTTGAACTGCCGGATCGTGACGACGTCGACGATCGACACGCAGACGTCCTGCTGGAGCAGGGCGGCGGTTTTGGCGACGAACGCCCGTCGGCTCTCCGGCCGATCCTTATTTGACGGGCTGACGATCTCGATCGCGGCGACCAATGTCCGGCCGCGGCGGGCGTCATACACGCGGACCTCGTACTCGTCCTGCTCGGGCAG
>DATJGQ010000927.1:0-2122 GCA_035494815.1 Gemmataceae bacterium | reverse complement strand
TCCCCGGCACGCCGATGGAGATGATCTCGGTCTACACCGTCGACGGCGACGCCGTGCTGATGACCCACTACTGCGTGTTGGGCAACCAGCCGCGCTGCAAGTCCGACCCGAAGTCGCCGACCGGCCAGATCGTCTTCGACTTCGTCGGCGGCGGCAACCTCGACGTCAAGAAGGACAAGCACATGCACGAGGCCACGCTGACCATCATCGATAAGGATCGACTCGAAGTGAACGGCGTCGGCTGGGAGAACGGCGGGCCGGCGAAAGACATGTGCTGCGGGTTGAAGCTCGTCCGCAAGAAATAGTCGTTAGGAGAACCGCAACCGCGGTGGCTAGGCGAGCGGCGGGGTTCATCCCCGACGGGTAGACTGTGGTCCCGGCGGGGATAAACCCCGCCGCTCGCCGCACGTTGCGGAAAACTCGTCCCGCCGGAGGAACCGATGGTCACCGAGCGAGAGAAGATGCTGGCCGGGGAGCTGTACGACCCGCTCGACCCGGAGTTGGTCCGAGCCCGGGCACGGGCCCGCGACCAGTGCCAGGACCTGAACGCGACCCGCGAGGCGGACCAGGACACCCGCCGCCGTATCCTGACCGAGCTCTTCGGTCGGGGCGGAGACTCGGTCTGGATGCAGCCGCCGTTCTTCTGCGACTACGGGTCGAACATCCTGCTCGGCGAGCGGGTGTTCTTCAACTTCAACTGCGTCGTCCTGGACGTCTGCCGGGTGACCATCGGCGACTTCACGCTGTTCGGCCCGGCCGTGCAAATATATACGGCGACGCACCCGATGAACGCGGAGTTAAGGCGGAGTGAGGAGTCCGGCAAACCGATTGCGATCGGGTCGGACGTGTGGGTCGGCGGCGGGGCGGTGATCTGTCCGGGGGTGACAATTGGCTCGCGGACGGTGATCGGGGCCGGAAGCGTCGTCACGCGGGACATCCCGGAAAGCGTGTTCGCCGCAGGTAATCCGTGTCGTGTGATTCGGGCGATCGCTGAGTGACTGCATGACTATGTTGTTGACTCCCCGTCCGTCCCATTTTAATCTTTAGTTTGCCCGCCCGGCAGGCTCGCCGCGCGCCGCTCACTTCTCAGCACTCGCCCCGAGGTCTCGACGATGGACGCCGTCCGACGTATGTGGCCGTTGGCAATCGCGATCCTGTTCTCGCCACTTCACGGCTATGCGGGCGAGCCGCTCTCGCCGGCCGATGTCGCCGCGAAAGTCGATGCGGGTCTGGTCCGGCCCGGCGTGCAGCCGCCGGCGGTCGTGGACGACGAATCGTTCCTCCGCCGCGTCACCATCGACCTGACCGGCAAACTCCCCGATCCGGACGCCATCCGCCGCTTCACTGCCGACACCGCCTCGGACAAGCGGGCGAAAGTGGTTGACGCTCTGCTCGCCAGCGACGCCTACGCGGTCAACTGGGCCCGCTACTGGCGGGACACCGTCACCTATCACACGCCCGCCAGCGCCAACTACCTCCGCTGGAAACAGTTCGACGACTGGTGGACGACGCAGCTCCGCCGCAACCGGCCGTGGAACGAAGTCGTATCATCGCTCGTCACCGCCAGCGGCATCAACGACGAGATCGCGCCGGTCAACTACCTGACCGCGATGTACGGCAACCCGGTCGAGATCGCCGCGACCACCAGCCGTGTGTTCCTCGGCGTGCAGATCCAGTGTGCCGAGTGCCACGACGCCAAGACCGAATCGTGGCGGCGGGAGCAGTTCCACGAGTTCGCCGCGTTCTTCGGCCGGGCCCGCATCATCCAGCACAAGGACGTCGACGGCCGCGGCACGCCGTACGCCATCGAAAGCCGGGCCGACGGCCAGTACACGATGACCGACAAGAAGGACCCGGACCGGCTGATCGCGATGCGGCCGCGGTTTTTGAGCGGCGAGAGCGTGCCGATCGAAAGCGACGACGCCGAGCGGCGGGCGGCGTTCGCCCGCTTCCTCACCGGACCGGAGAACCACTGGTTCGCGAAGTGCTACGTCAACCGCATCTGGACGGCGCTGATGGGCTGGGGCTTCTACGCCAGCGTCAACGACCTCGGAGCCGCCGCGGAGCCGATTCGACACCGCGAGGTGTTGGAGCTACTGTCCCGCGAGTGGATGGCGAACGG
>DATJGQ010000926.1:0-2638 GCA_035494815.1 Gemmataceae bacterium | reverse complement strand
CAGATCGACACCGGGTCGAGCATCTCCGGATTTGCCTCGCGCGTCTTTGCCGTCCTGCAGATCCCGGCGGTTGGCAAGATCCTCATTGCGACGCCATCCACTTCGCCGGATTCGCCTCACCGCTGCGATTTGTATGATGTGACACTATCGATCGTTGCCAATGGCAGGGCCAATCCGTTTGGCGACACGCGCGTGATGGAGTCCGACTGCTGGTTGCCGGACGAAGGCATCGAGGCGCTCATCGGTCGGGACATATTGAGCCGGTGCTACTTCCAGTACGTGGGCCGCGACGAAACTTTCACGCTCGCGTTTTAAGCGCACACCCACGGCGTCTATTTCAAACCGTACTGCTACGCGATCCATGGCCGGACGCGGACTCATTCAACCGCGTACGTGAAATCCCCGCTCCCGTTCACCCCGACGTGGACGCGGCCGACCGATCGACCCTCAGCCATGCGCGTCAGGAGCTCGCGGGACACCGTCGGCAACAACGTCCCGGTCAGGATGTGGTCGACGTTTCGCGCCCCGCTCTCGACTTCCTTGCACCGGGCCACGATCGTCGTCACGACGGCCGGGTCGTATGCGAACGTCGCCTTGTGGTTAATCTTCAGACGGTCGCCAATCTTGCGGAGCTGCAGTTCGACGATCTGCTTGAGCACCGGTTCGGAGAGCGGGAAGTACGGCACGACGGTCATGCGGCCGAGAAGCGCCGGTTTGAACGACTTCAGCAGGGCCGGCCGCAGGATTTCGTTCAGGCCGGCCGGGTCGGGGACGGTGTCCGGGTCGGCGCAGGCCTTCGCGATCACGTCGGTGCCGACGTTCGACGTCAGCAGCACGATCGTGTTCTTGAAATTGACCTCCTCGCCGTCGTCGTTCTGCAACGTGCCCTTGTCGAAGACCTGGTAGAAGATTTCCTGCACGCTCTCGTCGGCCTTCTCGATCTCGTCGAGCAGCACGACGCTGTACGGCCGCTGTTTGACCGCATTCGTCAGAACGCCGCCCTCGCCGTAGCCGACGTAGCCCTTGGCGGTGCCGGTCAGCCGCGACACCTTGGCCGATTCCTTGTACTCGGACATGTTGATGACGACCATATTGCGATCGCCGCCGTAGAGCAGGTCGGCGAGGGCCATGGCCGTCTCGGTCTTGCCAACGCCACTTGGCCCGACGAGCAGGAAAACGCCGAACGGCCGCCGCGGATCCACCAAGTCGGCGCGGGCGGTCGCGATGCGGCGGGCGATCGCCTCCAGGGCGTGGTCCTGCCCGATCACGCGCTCGGCGAGCTTGTGGTGCAGGTTGAGGACGGTCTGCACCTCGTCGCGAACCATCTTGCCGATCGGGATGCCGGTCTGAGCGGCGACCAGCTCGGCGACCGCGGCGGCGTCCACCACCGGGTGGACGAGGGGCGTTTCGCCCTGCAGCTTTTGCAGTTCGGCCTGGGCCTGGGCGAGTTCGGCGCGGAGGCCTTCGGGTGGCGGGGACCCCTCGGCGGGCTGTTCCAGCGCCTGCCGCATCTCGCGGACCTTGGTTGCGAGCTTGCGTTCCCGCTCCAGTTGATTCTCCAGGGCGGCGCGGTTGGCTTCGACGGCGGCCAATCGCTCCGTTAGCTCCTTGTGCCGGTCCGCGTGGTCGCCGCCGCCGGCCGAGTCGCGCTCGACGTACTTGATCTCGGCGGCAAGGTGCTCGGCCTCGCGGCGCGCGTCCTCCAGCGCCGGCGGCGTGGCGGACTGGCTCAGAGCCACGCGGGCGCACACCTTGTCGAGCAGGCTCACCGCCTTGTCGGGGAGTTGTCGCTCGGGGACGTATCGGGTTGTGAGACGGACGGCCTCGGCCAGCGCCTCGTCGAGCACGCGGACACCGTGGTGTTTCTCCAGCATCGGCACCAGCCCGCGGAGCATACGGACCGCCCGCGCCTCTTCCGGCTCCTCGACCTTGACCACCTGAAAGCGGCGGGTCAGGGCGGCGTCGGTCGCGAAGTACTTCTTGTACTCGGCGAAAGTGGTGGCCGCGATCGTCCGCAGCTCGCCGCGGGCCAGGGCCGGCTTGAGCAGATTCGCCGCGTCGCCCTGACCCTGTTGTCCGCCAGCGCCGATCAGCGTGTGCGCCTCGTCGATGAACAGGATCACCGGCCGCGGCGACGCCTTGACCTCGGCGATGACCGACTTCAAGCGGTTCTCGAATTCGCCCTTCACCCCCGCCCCGGCCTGGAGCAGCCCGAGGTCGAGCACCCGCAGGACGACCTTCTTGAGCGGCTCGGGAACGTCGCCCTGGGCGATCCGCAGGGCCAGGCCTTCGACGACCGCCGTCTTGCCGACGCCCGCTTCGCCCGTGAGGATCGGGTTGTTCTGCCGCCGGCCCATCAGGATGTTGATCATCTGGCGAATTTCCGCGTCGCGGCCGACGACCGGGTCGATGCCGCCGCGCGAAGCCTTCTCGGTCAGGTTCTCGGTGAACTGATCGAGGGAGGGCGTCTTCGACCCCGCGCCCGGTGTCGGGCCCGCGCCACCCGCCGCGCTACTGGGAGCGGCGGCCGCGGTCTCGGCGTTTTCCTCGCTCGACGAGGCCGCGACCACGTCCGCCAGTTCTTTCTGGAACCGCTCAAGAGGGATCTTCGCCAGTTCCGGAGCGCCGGCGCGGGCCC
>DATJGQ010000925.1:0-6652 GCA_035494815.1 Gemmataceae bacterium | reverse complement strand
CACCAGTGATATCGACGACCAAGGCAAGCCTGCTATCGGGTGAGACGGCGCGAATGCGCATTGGTAGGGGCGGCCCACGCGTCAATCTCGCGGTCGGTCTCGGCGTCGAACCATTGAACTTGGCTGATCGTGCTCCTCACAAGCGTCCGACCGCCACGGAGGTAGAAGCGGCCCGCGAACGGATCGGTGCGATGTCGCAGGGTGCCGAGGCGCTGGACGGCGCCCCGCGGCATCGGGTCACCGAAGCGATCAACGAGTTGTCCGGCGACCGGCTGCGGCGGGCGGAGAATCTGAGCCGCTGGAAGAACGGGTTCGGATTGTGGAGACTCGCCGATGCTGAAACTCACGATGCCGATGCCCGCGAGCAGAATGCCGAGCCCGATCGTCGGTCTGAGCCGGCTTGGTGCGAAGGCGGACATCAATGGCTCCCCATCGAAGAGATCGGGGCCGCTTCGGAGAATGGATCGCCGGACTTCGAAACGTGGCTAAATCATATGCAGCCCGATCCGCCGGCCCGATTCCGTCACTGGCGGTTCGTGCTCACACCCCACGCCGATCCGCTCGCTGATATGCATCTCGCCGAAGAGTGTGTACGCCGTCGCGTCGTCGATTCGCACTGAGACCGTCTGGCCGGTCAGGCGTTCGTTGCCGTCGAAGACGACGATGTGATCGGTCATCGTGCGGCCGGTGAGTTGCGGCAGCGCGCTCGGCTCCGCCTCGCGGCTAAACGTTTTTTTGCTCGTCCCCTCGACCAGAACTTCAACCGTCTCGCCTATCCAACGGCGATGATCGGCGAGGCTCGACTCGCCCTGGATCGCCAGCAGGTCGTTGTTGCGGCGCTTCTTCACCTCTTCGGGGATGTCGTCGGGGTACAGGTCGTCCGCCTTGGTGCCGGGGCGGGTGCTGTATTTGAAGATGAAACTGTTCTTGAAGCCGGCGTCGCGAACCAGGTCGCACGTTCGCTGGAACGACTCTTCGGTCTCGCCGCAGAAGCCGACGATGAAGTCGCTCGAGATCGCCACGCCGGGGACGGCCTCGCGGCAACGGTGCAGCATCTCGCGGTAGTAGCCGACGCTGTAGAGCCGCTTCATCCGCTTGAGCACCTCGTCGCAGCCGGACTGGGCCGGCACGTGCAGGTACTTGCAGACTTTCGGCAGGTCGCGGACGGCGGCGAGCAGGTCGTCGTCCATGTCGCGTGGGAAGTTGGTGACGAACTTGATCCGCTCGACGCCCGGCGCGTCGTGGATGAGGTTGAGCAGGTCGGCGAGCGAGTGCGTGCGTCCGTCGCCGGTCTTGTGACGGTAGCTGTTGACCGTCTGGCCGACGAGCGTGACCTCCTTGCAGCCCTGGTCGGCGAGTTGGCGGACTTCGGCGAGGATGTGCTCGGGCGGCCGGCTCTGCTCGGGGCCGCGGACGCTCGGGACGATGCAGTAGGTGCAGAACTTGTCGCAGCCGAACTGCGTCCGCACGAACGCCTGGAACGCGGTCGGCCGCATCGACGGCTCGCGGAGGGGGTCGTAGCTCTCGAAACTGTGCGTGACTTCCGGCCGCGACGCGTCCGCCCGGCCGAGACTGACGGCCATCTGCGGCGTACCGCTCTTGCGCACTTCGGCGATCAGTTCGGGGAGTTGGCCGAGCTGCCCGGGGCCGCAGACGATATCGACGTACGGGGCCCGCTTGCGGATCAGGTCTTGGTCCTTCTGGGCCATGCAGCCGAGGACGCCGACGACCGTCTCTGGCTTTCGCCCCTTCAAGTGCCGGACGCGGCCGAGAGCGGAGTAAATCTTGTCCTCGGCGTGCTGACGAACGGAGCAGGTGTTGTAAAGGATGAGGTCGGCGTCCGCGGGAGTGGGCGTGAGTTCGTACCCTTGCCGTTTGAGCCCGCCCACGACGAGTTCACTGTCGAGGACGTTCATCTGGCAGCCGACGGTTTCGATGTAGAGCTTCTGCGGCATGACAGGTTTAAGATACCGAACCGGCCGCGGACGGGATAGGCGGATGGAGGTCTTCGCCGGGAGGGGCGTCTTCAGTAGGTTATCACGCGCGAGTGCCGGGCGCTCTGAACCAGTTCGCGCAGCACCGCAAACAGGCTGGACCGAATCGTCGCGTGGTACGGCGAGTCTGGAGGCAGTTCGCGCATCAACCGGCGGTGCGCCGCGCCCAACGAGTGATAGGGCATCGCCGGGAACAGGTGGTGCAGCGCGTGGTACCGCAGTCCCAACGGGGCCCACAGCTCGGTCCACGGGCCGCCCGGGATCGTCGTCGTGTCGCGGAGTTGTTCGAGGACCGTCATCGGCGCGCGATCGCCGAGCCAGCGGTGGCCGGAGTAAAACTTCACCACGCTCAGGATCAGTGCGAGGACCCAGCCCACATACATCTTCCCGACCGCCGACCAGGTAATGACCCCGCCCGCCACCAGTGTGCAGCCCGCGAAGACTACGACGAAGCAACCGATTTCCGCCACCGCCATCCCGCGGCGCTCGTGCGGCTCCAGCGGTGGGCGGCGATAGTCGGGATTGAAGAAGTTGATCGAGGACAGCCGCTGCCAAACCCACCGACGGATGGTCGGGTGCAATAGGCCCATCGGGCCGAGCAGGCTGAACCGGACGATCATCAGGACCGGGAACAACGGCGTCAACAGCAGATTCCACAGCAATAATGCGGGCGGGTTGTGGCCGTATGGGTAGTACTCCGCGTCGTCCGTCGTCCCATATGTCTGGTTGGTATGGTGCTCGCGGTGGTTGGCGTACATGAAGCTGGGCATCAGAAACGGCACGCCGAAAAGGACATCCCAGGTTACGCGGAATGCCCGCATCCGCGCCTGCGGCAAGTGGACCAATTCGTGCGTAAAAGTGGAGACCCGATACAACGCCAACACGGCGACGACGAACCCGGTAGCCTGCAGAAACGACCAGTTCGGCGCCAGTAGATAGGCACTAGCTGCCGCATAGCCGACGGCGGTCGAGCCCAGGAAATCGGCCCAATAGACCGCCGGGTTCGGTCGCATCAAGTCGAGAACCAACTGATGCGCGCGGCGGATAAATACGGCATCGGAAACCGCCGGCAGGTCGGAGATGGCTGAGGACATGGGATCGTCACTCCGTGACCCCCCTTTGCCAGCTCAAAGTTGCTCGGGCCTCGGCAGCGCCAGCAGGCTACTCACCTTAAGGAATCGTTGCAACGGCACCTTGGCCCCGATCTGGAACGGCCATGGCGGCGCGGGCTCGGCGGCCGCACCTCCGGGCGCGACCAGATAGAAGACGTCCGTGCAGATCTTGGTCGGGTCGCTGTTCCATTCGTCTTTCCAGTGACCGTGAACCTCCCAACTGGGGCCGGCCGACACATGCCCGTTGGCCGCGCACCAGCGGCGGATCGCGTCATGGGCGCCGCCAAGCGTCTGATAAGGTCCGAGAGTTCGTGTGATGCGGCGCGACGGCGCACGACCGCGAGCGGGCGATCGCTGTGCTGTTCAAGTCGGACGACGTACGTCACGGAATATCTCCGCAGGTGATCGACAAACGAGCGAATTTATGGGTTCGGCCGTCTCAATTCTCTGAGCCAGGCTCATGGCCGATGGGCCTCGCAGAGGATCACGCCGATGGCCCGAAGTAGCGGCACGAGAACACGACCACGCGGCGGTCGTCCTCGTTCACCATGTAGCCGACGATCAGCGGCTCGACGATCAAAACGCGAAGGCCTGCGGCGCGTGACTCGCCCTGGCCGGCCGGATCAGTGGCGAGTAGCCGGTCGACTTAGTTGGTTGCGGCGGTGACGGCGTTGCGATCGGGAGCGTCGAGCCAGACTTGGGCGAGCTGTTGCAGGCGGGCCTTCCGCGTCCAGCGGACGGTGTACTTCACGGCTGCTCCCGGTAGCGTTCCATCTCCTCGAGCGAGCACAAGTCGGCGGCGGACGCGGCGTCGGTGATCAAGTCGGAGTCGGGCAGGATTTGGTGGCCACGTTTGTATGCCTGACGCCGGTGCGCTTCGGCGGCCCGGCGAAGCCGGTCTAACTCCGGAACGGTGAGGAAGTATCCCAGTGTGCGGCCGTCCGTGTCAGTGATTTCGAGAGACCCGGTCAGGCGTGCTCCCAAAGCGGGGTCGATGGCGAGCTTGGTCATCAGACGGGCCCCCCGGAATGGTTCTGTCTGCGTAGAGTATACCGGGTTACGGGAAGTGACGCAGCCTCATCAATCATCGATCGCGGCGGCCCAAACGGAACTAGCGCCGACAAGAGGGGTGTCGTAATGGAATTCGAGCGGGTTTCGTGAGCGCCCCATGAACCTCCTGGCGCTCAGGCACTTGGGAGTCCACGGGACGCTGACCCACCCCGCTCGCCGAGAGTTTACGGCTCCCGCGGCGGCGGGTAGGCGACGGCGATGTCGGACAACGCCTTCGAGTAGTCCTCCGGAACCGGCTCGAAGCGCGTCATCAGCCAGAGCGACAGCAGTTGCCGGCCCAGCGGCGTCGTGTGGGCGCGGCTCATCCCGTCGCGGAAGTGGCGGATCACGTCGGCAGCGAGCGAACCCTCCCGGTAGGCCACGACGCTCGGCGGGAACACCGCCGACTCCGCGATCACTTTGATCCGTTTCGCCCGGCCGGGGTTCCGCTCCTTGAAGCATTGCAACGCCGATTCGTCGACGATCGCGGCGTTCACCGCCCCGTTGTCGGCCACATCGTGCAGCGCGTCCTCGGCCGTTTTCGGCATGGTGATCTTGGCGAAGAACGACTCCGGCGGCCGGCCCAGCGCCTCGCAGCTCCGCTCCAGGTAGAGTCGGGCGTGCGCCCGCGAGCCGGTCGGCACGGCCAGCGTCTTGCCCTTCAGGTCGGCAAAACCGGTCGCCGGGCTGCTGCCGGAGACCATGAGAAACGCGCGGATCGGGTGCTCGGGAGCGACGATCATGAGCGGCCGCAGGGCCGGTTGCTTGAGCCGCACCCAGGCGAGCTCGAACCCGTGGAACATACCGAGCTGGACGGTTCCGGCCTCCATCCTCCGCCGGAGTGCGTCGACCGTCGGTTCCAGCAGCAGCTCGCTCTTGAGCCCGGTCTGAGCCTCGACCAGCATGCGAAACGGCTTGCTTTGGAGGTCAAACGTGTCGGCCTTAGCGTGCCGGAACATGCTGGCGAGCATGCCGATCCGCACCGGGGCCGTTGGTGACACGGGCCGCGTCACATCGCCCGCCGTCGCCAGACCGACTGCCAGTAAGGACACGAATACTGCGAACGGATGAATCCGCATGGGCCCTCTCTCGTTGCTTCGCGCGGGGTGCTGTTCCGAGTCCGACGGGATTACTCTAGGGTGCCATACCGGTGAGCAGAAATCAATGCCCCGCCACGCCAGAGACAGAGGGTGGCGGCTCATGTCGGGTCAAAACACTGTCGGCGTCCGCTGCGACATGATGAGATAACCGGGGTCCGCAAAGACAGACCTACGGTCGCTGCCAAATGGGGCCTGTCAAGAATTGTCTGACCTGGCCGGTCTGCGTCCCTGACTCAGAAGGCCCGGCCGCCGCCGTAGCGAGAAACGGAGTTCTTGGCGAGCGCGGTCGCATAAGCGCCCCGAGGGCTCTCAAACGTCCCGACATTTGAGAGTCCTTGGGGCGCTCACGCGACCCCGCTCGCCGAGACCTCACTTCCCGATGTAGCTCTGGTGGATGATCACCGCCGGTTTCGCCGGGTCGCGGCACTCGATCACGAGCGACTTGGCCGTGTCGTAGCGGACGATCCGCACGCCCGGGGGAGTCATCGGCGTGCCGCCGGCCGGGGGCTGGACTCCGGGCAGGGCGTCACCGCGTTGTTGACCGCGCGACGCGACCGCGGCCGGTTCGACTTCCTTGGCCGTGCCTTTGATCGCGTCGGTCAGAAACGTCTCGACCGCTTTCGGCGTCGCCGGGTCGAACTTCTTCTTCGGGTCGAGCTGGGCCAGGGCGTCGGTCGCGGCGGACTTGAGCAGCTTCGGCCAGAGCTTCGAGCACAGCGCGGCCGAGCCATAGACTTCCGCGCCTTCCACTTTGCCGTTGATCGCCACGGCCACACCGATCACGTCCGACTTGCTGTTCAGGATTTCGCTCAGGTCTTTCGCGTAAGCGGCCAGCTTCTCCTTCACCTTCGAGTTGTCGAGGGTCAGCTCCAGGCTCGACGGGGACGCCGGGTCGGCGACCGGCGCGCCGACGTTCATGGCCAGCTTCTTCTGCGTGTTTGCGACTTCCTTCCAGACTTCGCTCTGCTGGCGGGCGTCGTTGACGGCCAGCTTCTGCTCTTTGCCGACGACCTGGTTCTCCGACTTGTTGAACGCGGCGGCGGACTCGGCGCCGCGCTGCTGCCAGCGGCCGCGCTCGACGCAGAACGACGCGATGGGGACTTTGCCCCCCTGCGGCACCATCAGGTCCATCGCGATCACGCGGTCCTGCTTGCCGCCGCGGACGATGTCGCCGGTCTGGAGGAACACGGGCACGTCGCCCGTGTTTTCGACCGACAGGTTGTTCACCTCGGACGTCTCGTGAACAACCACCTTCTTCTGCTCGATCGCCTCCTGCAGCGTGAGCACGTTCAGGCCGGGAACGGCGTCGGGGCCGTGGATCAAAAAGACGGTCAGGTTGCCGGAGGTGAACGGCCCGGAGACGTGTTTCACGGCGGGCGCCGCGGCCAGCGGCGGG
>DATJGQ010000924.1:0-2638 GCA_035494815.1 Gemmataceae bacterium | reverse complement strand
GCGGTCCAGACGCAAGGCGGCGTCGAGCGGGCCAAGGTGATCCTGAACGACTACGCCAACGGCGTGCCCATGGGCAGTGAACAGATGACGTTCGAGGAGATCGTCGAAGAAGTCCGCAAGTCCGACCCGCAAAAAGCGACGATCCTGGAAAAAGGCTTCGCCGATCTCAAGCGCTCTCCCCAAAACCGGAGCGGCATCGCCCGCACGCTGCTCAAACAACTTTGAGGCTGAGGTTTCGGGATTCAACGCTCCGGCGCCGGCCCCGCCGCCAAGAGGCCTTTGACGGCCTCCTCCAACGTCCGCCGCGACTGGTAGTGCGAAAGGTCAATGTCGTCGGCGATGACCTTCAGCGCGGCGTCGGACGAAGTCAACTGAAGCAACGGCCGCCCGGGGAATGTCTGCTTCCGACCCGGCAGCAGAACCTCCGTCTCGCCGCCTTCGCCGCTGATAGAGCATTCGGGCCGGTCGTCCCACGGCATCAGCAGGACGCCGGATGCCGCGACGATTTGGCCGTCTGGCCCGGCCGTCTCTTTGAGGTACAGTCCATAGTACCGCTTCCCGCCCACAGACACGTCAATCCACGCGGCGACATGAGTCGGGCCGACGGCGACCGGCGCGGGGCCGCAGCCCGCGAGTCCGGCGAGCAATACAAGAGTGACGCGCCATTTCTTCTGCATACGGCATTTACCGTTCATAGATGGGCAGTAACCGGTAGTTGACGGCCACGGTCAGCAGCGTCAGGGACGTGCCGAGTGCCGGCCCGTACTGGCACGGAAAACTTCCGTCGGGCTGCTGGACCGACTTGAACTTCCGGAGGATGTACGTGTTCCAACGCCGCCACGCCTCCACGTCGCCCTGGTAGAGCGCCTGGGCCTTGTAGTAATGCTGGTACTGCTCCAGGTTGAATTTCGCCGCGCCGGTGGATTCCAGCGAATCCACAAGGTACCGCACCGTCGCCCGGAATTGCGGCAGGTCCTTGCGGCGGGCTAACGAGTACACGAGCGAGGCGATCGAGATTCGGGCCATCGACTCCTGCAGTCCGCCGGCGGATCCCGTGTAGGCCACGTGCCCCGACGGCGAGGTCATCTGCGTGTAGTACGAGACCGCGCGGTCGATCGCGTCGTCGGGGACCTCGATGCCGGCGTTGCGGGCGGCCAGCAGGCCGACGAGCACCGCGCCGCTGACCGACGTGTCGGCGTCGGTCGCCTGCGGCGAGTACCGCCAGCCGCCAACGCGGTTCCGCCGCTGCGACGTGATCGCGCCGCGGACGGCCAGCTCGAGTGCCGCCCCGACCGATCGCGGCCCCTTCCCGTTCGGCCAAAGCTGGCGGTCATCCACCACACCGTAGGACTCGGCGAGCGCCAGCGTGGCGAAGCCGTGGTGATACATGCTGCTACCGAGATACCCCGTGGTTCCGTCTTGTGCCCCGATGATGTTGCGGAGCGCGCGGCGGACATTGTTGCTATACAGGCCGAAGTTCGGGTCTTCGCCCGAGGCCAGGAACACCATCACGCCCATGCCCGTGACGCCGGGCCCCGCCTGCACCCCGGGCCAGTCGCCTCTCTCCGTCTGGGCCTGCGCCAGATAATGCAGGCCCTTGTCGTAGATTTCGCGGACGTCACGCGGCACGGCCTGGCCGATCTGGACGTTCGGCTCCTGCGCGGTCGCGCCCGCGACAGGGACGAGCAACACCAGGGCGACGGTCAAAGTTCGTGCCATGCGTCGTCTCCCGGCGGTGGGCTGGTTGGGGCCCGCTCCGATTGCAGAGGCCGACCAGTCATCAGTATCCACCTCGCCCCGGCAGAACGCCAGGGTGTGCTCGACGACGACCGCCGGTCCGCTGGGCCTCGAAGCCACAGCATGAGAAAACTGTGTTCGTTCCGAAAGGAGAACCGACACCAATGTCTCCCACACCGGGACGGCGGAGCCGTGGCCGCGATCTATTCACATACGCCGCCGTGAATTCTGACAAGTTTTTTTGCTGTCAATAGATAGGCGGCGTCCCCAGTCCGCCGTTAGGTTCCGACGCCGTGGGCCGTACTCTTCTCTGAGTCGCCCCCCGGACCCCTGACCCAATACGTGTCTCCCATGAAAAAACGCTGGCTCATCGGCTGTACCATCGTCGGAATCCTGGGTGTCGGCATGTTTGCCGGCCTGATCGCGCTTGCTGTCGGCGGGGTCTTCGCCCTGACCCGGCCGGTCGTGGACGCGTCCGAGCAGTTCCTCGCCCTGCTGGGTGAGGGACGGATCTCCGAAGCGTACTCGGCCACCGCTGACGGTTTCCGCGCCCGGCAGGACGAGGCGTCGTTCGCGGCGGCCGTCAAGCAACTCGGCCTCGGCGATTTCGCCTCCGCGTTCTGGAACAGCCGTCAGATCGAGAATCAGACGGGGACCGCGGAAGGGATTATCACCACAAAGAGCGGCGGCACGCGACCCGTGTCCATCCGGCTGGTCCGCGAACGAGGCCGGTGGGCCGTCGACGGCGTGCGGTACGGTGGTGTCGAGTTGGCATTTGTCAAGGCCCCGCCGACGATTCCCTCGGAGGGAGACATCGAGCGGATGGCGTCGGAGGCCCTGTTGGGGTTTAACCGGGCCGTCCGGGCCAAGGACTTCACGGCCTTCTACGCCATGCTCTCGG
>DATJGQ010000923.1:0-5795 GCA_035494815.1 Gemmataceae bacterium | reverse complement strand
GTTGACCTCGCGGCGGCCGTTGACGTAGCGGGCCGCGCCGACGCCGAAGCCCCAGTAGGCGTGGTTCGCCCAGTAGGTCCGATTGTGCCGGCACTCGCGGCCGGGGCGGGCGTGGTTCGACACCTCGTACTGGGAGAGGCCCGCCGCGGCGAGCGCGTCGAGCGCGTGCAGGTACATCGCCAGCTCGGCGTCCTCGTCGAGGGCCTGCACCAGGCCGCGCCGCCGTTGCTTCCAAAGGCGAGTGCCGGTCTCGTAGGTCAGGCCGTAGGTCGATACGTGATCCGGCGCGAACGCCAGCGCCCGCTTCAGGTCAGTGTCCCAATCGTGGAACGTCTGACCCGGGACGCCGAAGATCAGATCGAGCGACACGTTGTTGATCCGCCGGCGGACGCTTTCCACGGCCCGCGACACGTCATCGGACGAATGGATGCGCTCGAGGACCGCGAGCGCCCGCGGGTCGAACGACTGCACGCCGATGCTGACGCGATTGACGCCGTGATCCGCGAGCACGGCGACTTTCTCGGCGCTCAGGCTCTCCGGTGTCGCCTCAATCGAAAACTCCGACCAGCCCGAAGCGCGAGCGAGGGAAGGCTGTCGTCCCTCGCTCGCGCTTCGGGCTGGTGGAAGCCATTTGTGAATCGCGGCGAACAATCTCCGCAACTGTCCAGCGCTCAAGTACGTCGGCGTGCCGCCGCCGATAAAGGTCGTCTCGACCGGCCGCGGCTCGCCGAGCGTCGCGAACTCGAGTTCGAGTGCGTCGAGATATGCGTCGATCCGATCGTCGGCCCCGGTGACGACGGCGAAGTCGCAGTAGCCGCAATGATGGGCGCAGAACGGGACGTGCACGTACGCCGCCCGCGGCCAGAGCCAAGGGGGCAAGGTCGGTTCGGCTGATCGTTGCGGCAATTCCGCGACGCTCATCTTAAGCAGGCTTCCAGCGGTGACAGAGCGACCGATGGGATTATACCGCCCGGCCGGTGACGACCGCCGCAGACTTGAGTTCCGGGCGGCGCCTCTCCAGAATAGGGCCACTTCGTGAGACCCGCATGCCCACGACCTCGATCACTCTGCTCGAGCGCCTGCGCCGGCCCGACGTGCCCGACGCCTGGGATCGGTTCGTCGAGTTGTACACGCCGCTTCTGTTCGCCTGGGCTCGGCAGGCCGGGCTGCAGGACGCCGACGCCGCCGACCTCGTGCAGGACGTGTTCGGCGTGCTCGTGCGGCAGATGCCGACGTTCGTCTACGATCAGCGCAAGAGCTTCCGGGCGTGGCTGCAGACGATCGCGCTGAACCAGTGGCGGGCCCGGTTGCGCCGTAAGAAGCTGCCGATCGCGAGCGGAGCCGACGCCGCCGTCGAAATCGTCGACCCGAACGAAGCGTTCTGGGAGGAGGAGTATCGTCAGCACGTCGCCGCCCGGGCGTTGGCCGTCATGCGTCAGGAGTTCGCGCCGGCGACCTGGCAGGCGTGCTGGGAGACGGTCGTCAACGAACGGCCCGCCGGCGAGGTCGGGGCCGAATTGGGCTTGAGCCCAGGTGCTGTTCGGGCGGCGAAATTCCGCGTCCTCGCCCGCCTGCGTCAAGAACTGGACGGACTGCTCAAAGTGATGCAGCCTGCCCTCGCCGCTGACCGCACGAGCCGCGACCGCTTTCTCCGTGAGGCCCGCGCCGCGGCCAAGCTTGCCCACGATCACGTGGTCACGATCCACCAAGTCGGCGAGGCCAACGGCGCGCCGTTCCTGGCCATGCAGCTGCTTCAGGGCAAATCGCTCGACGCCTACCTCGCCGGCGGCGGTAAGCTGTCTCCCGGCCAGGCTTGCCGCATCGCCCGTGAGACCGCGCTAGGGCTAGCCGCTGCTCACTCGAAGGGGCTGATCCACCGCGACATCAAGCCCGCCAATCTTTGGCTGGAAGCGCCCAAGGGACGGGTGAAGATCCTTGACTTTGGCCTCGCCGCCCCGCCGACGACGCCCATCTAACCGGCACCGGCATGGCCCTGGGCACGCCGGCGTACATGGCTCCGGAGCAAGCACGCGGCCAATCGCTCGACGGCCGCTGCGACCTGTGGAGTCTGGGGGTCGTCCGTGCAATTGTTGGGAGGGGCGACACAAGTGGAATTCCGACGAGTGGAGATCAAGGAGCTGGCTCCGGCAACTTCCGGCGAAACGGCACGACCGTCCGCGATGCCAGTCAGCCGTCGCGCAAATCTCAATCTTCGGATCCGACCGGACGGATGGAAAATCGAAGGAGACGAGTTGGTCCAAACGAAAGCGGTGCGAGACTTCATCCCGCTCGGCTTCGGCGACCTTAGTTGGACTGATTACGACTTCGGCGTTCGCATCAAGTGCGAGGATCGCGGGATGGTGTTTGTTCACGTCCGAGACCGCCCCGTCCGCGGCGGCTATGGGTACAAGCTCGGTACGCGGGCCTTCCCCGAGGAGGTAATTAATCTCAATTACAAGGGAGCCAACCCGGCCTTCGGCTCGCGGATGACGAGCGGCTTGGCGAGCGACCGCTGGCACGATGTGCGGATCTCAGTGCGGGGGGACCGGATTCAGTGTTTCCTCGACGGGGAGCAGACCTTCGAGGTTTCCGATTCGCTGCATTCTCATGGGGCCGTGTACCTCCGGTCCTGGAACGTGCCCTGCCGTTTCCGCGACATCAAGGTGACCGCCCCGGACGGCACGGTGCTGTGGGAGGGCCTGCCGGAATTGCCCGAGTAGTGCGCCGTCTCAGATCGGTGAGAGAGCTGCTGAGCGCTGCCAGCCGGGCCGGTCAGCGGTGCTCCAGGATGTACTCCGGCAGTCCGAAGTCGTCGGCCGTCTGCACCAGGCGGAATGACGCGCCGAATACGGCCGACTTTCTCCACCCGCCGACCGGCCGAACGGTTCGATACCCGCGCGGCGCATGAGCGTAGAGGATAAATCGTGGCTCATTGGCGCGGGGGTCCACGAGCCAGTATTCGGGGATGCCGGCCTGCCAGTACCGCTCGACGAGCTCGACCGTGTCTTTGCGAACGGAGCTCGGGCTAACGACTTCCAGGACCATGTCCGGCGTGCCCTCGACGACCAAGCCCTTCTTACGCTCCGGCCGGCCTTCTCGTACGACGGCGCGACCATCGCGGCGGGCCGCGGTCGAAACGAACATGCCGTCCGGTTCAGTAGCCAAAGCGGCCTCGGAGTTCTTGAGCGCCATCCGGTCGGCGAAATAGCGGCCCAGTTTCCGCCCCCTTACGAGAAATAGAAGCACCGCCCCGATGACGAGTTTGAGTTCGTTGTGGTCTTCGGCTTCCATTTCCACATCCACCCAGACGCGATCACCGAGGTAGGAGAATTGGCCGCGCTCCGGATACTCATCCGACAAGGCCCAGCGGCAGAATGACGCGTGGTCCACGACCCAGGCGGGGATGACGGCGCTAACGCCGAGTTCGATCGCGGGCATGGCAGACTCCGAGGAGGCAACGGCTTCAATTCTACCGTCGTCCAGCGAGCGCGTCAGCGACACTTCACACTAGCGGCGCGGCCGCGCACCGGCCACAATATCATTGACGCACGAATGACGGACCCATTGGTGCCACATCATGAAGCAGCCGCACCGCCTCGTCGCTGTCCTCGCCGTCGCCCTCTGCGCCGCGCCGCTGTTCGCGCAGGAAAAATCCAGCCCACCGCCGCCCGCCAAGCCCGAGACGCTGAAGCTCAGCAAGCTGGCCCCCGCCAAGGTGCGGCCAAACCAATGCCTGCTCACTTATCGCATCAGCACGCGTTCGCCGGAGTGTCAGGCGCATTTCGACCAGGGCCTCGGCTACTTCTACAACTACGTCTGGATGGAAGCCGCCCGCTCGTTCGAGACGGCCGCGAAAATCGACCCCGATTGCGCCATCGCCTGGTGGGGCCTGAGCCGGGCGCTCGACGAATGGAAGGGACCAAACCTCTCAAAAGAAGCGCTCCAGACCGCGCAGAAACTCCTGCCGAAAGCCAGCGACCGCGAACGGCTACTCATTACAGCGCGTCTGCAAGAGAAGGGGTTGATCGGCGATCTGAAAGTCGAGGACCGCCGGAAGGCTGCGACCAAGACGATCGACGAGCTGATCGCCCTCTACGAAGACGACCAGGAGGCTTGGTACGCCCGCGCCAAGCTCGCCGGCGACGGCCGGCCCGGCAACGTCGGCGGCGGCGGCCGCGTCAACGAAGTCCCCTTCTACAAAGCGCTGCTGCGGCTGAACCCGATCCACCCCGGAGCCAACCACGAACTCGTCCACATCTACGAAGCGACGAAGCGCCCCGCCTTGGGCTGGCCGCACGCCGAGGGGTATATCGCCTCATCCCCTGGCATCCCGCACGCCTGGCACATGCAGGCCCACCTCGCGATGCGGATCGGCAAATGGGACAAAACCACCGACCGCTCCTGGCGCGCGATCGAAATGGAGAAGCAGTACCACCGGGAGATGAACGTCAAGCCGAAAGACGACCACCAGTTCGACCATCACCTGGAGACGCTGACCAAGGCCCTGATCCACGACGGCCGCTTCCGCGAGGCCGGGCAGATCAAGTCGGAGGCTCAGGCTTTCGGCTACCGCCACTTCCCGGTCTGGTTCCGTTTGCACCTCGCGGAGCGCGACTGGGACGAGGCGCTCAAGATCGTCGAGCACTTCCGCAAGAACGACAAAATCGCGGCGGCGTATTACGCCGCGCTCGTCTACCTGGCCCAGAACGACCCGGCCCGAGCCAAGCCCGAGGTCGAGGTTCTGCAGGCCGCGACGTCGCAACGGCGGGCGAACAAGCAGAACGAGTACCGATTCTGGGAGGTCCAGGGCATTTATCTTTGCCAGACCGGCGCCGTGGACGAAGGGCTGAAAATGCTCGCCCGCTGTGTCGAGAAGACTAAGGACGATTACCAGCATCACGCCTGGGGCGGCGGCGCGTACTACATGGAGCAATGGGGCCAGGCCGCGTTAACGTGCGGGAAACTCGACGTCGCCGAGGAAGCGTTCCTGGAAGCGCTGGCCCATGACAGCGGCAGCGCCGTCGCGGCGCTCGGGATGCAAATGCTCTGCGAGCGACAGAACCGGCCGGACGAGGCCGCCCGCTACGCTACCTTGGCGAGGCGCGTCTGGCGACACGCGGAGGTACGGCACTTCGAAGGACTGCGCGAGGCGTGTGGGGGTAAGGCGGTGGAGTGAGTCAGCCGAGTGAGATCTTCCCGAGATTTCGAGTACCGTCGATCACGGCGACTATCTCCACCGGGTCGGTTTCCGGGACGAAGACGATGACATACGCGTCCGGGGCACGGCGTAAAAGCGAAGTCCCCGCGGCCGCCCCGGCCATGGCTCGCCGTCCACCTGAAACGTCCCGAGAAAGTCACACGAAGCCACCACGCCATCAACCACCCGATCTGCCCCTGGCGAGAGTCCGCGGCGATCTGCCGCCAAATTGAGTGGATGTCATTGCGGGCCTGCTCCGACAGTTCATAGCCCGTCATGGCTCATCCGCCGGCAACCCCATCGCGATCCGCCCCTCGCGCTTCACCTGATCGGCAAAATCACGTAGCCCGCCGGCGTCGTAATGCGTGTACCGCCCTTCCCGAAGGTCGCGCAACCCGTTCTCGAGCTGTTTTTGAATGCGCTCATCGCGTGCCAATTCCTCGACCCACTTGCTTTGGTGTCGATAATTCTCCACCGAACGCCGGATAAACTCTTCCGCCGACGTGAACCCACCGCTCCGTACGATCTCTTCGATTTGCAGTTCCAACTCGAGACTGAGTACAATGGCCATCGCCCGCCTCCGGGGTTTATCTATTGA
>DATJGQ010000922.1:0-12223 GCA_035494815.1 Gemmataceae bacterium | reverse complement strand
AGACGGTTAGTCGCGCGCCCCCTCGGGCCAGGTGTCGCGCGGCTCGTAGCCGACGAGGTCGCGTGCGGGGTGCTGGTCGTACACGTGGTGCTTGGCCGGCCGGCTGCAGGCGTAGACGACGGCGAAGGTGCCGTCCGGGATGCGGGCCTCGACGCCGCGGGCGAAGAACCGGCCCGCGTCGCCGGGGCTCAGGTAGACGTCCGGCCCCCAGTCGGTGCGGGCCAATTCCTCGGTGTGTTCGGCCGTCCGCGGGCACCAGCCGAGTCGTACGGCGACGACGGTCAACCCGTGTGCCTCCGCGAACGACCGCCCGGCGGCCTCGACGAACACCTTCGTCGCCGCGTACCAGCCGCGCGGCGTGGGCGGCACGTCGGGGCCGATCGGCAACGGCCCGCGGAACCGTTGCCACCAGACGACTTGCCCGCTGCTGGCGAGCAAGTAGCGTCGCACTCCGGCGGCGCGGGCGGCCTCCATGATCTGATACGCGCCGACAATGTTGTTCGGGGCCAGTTGCGTCAGGAAGTCGTCGTCGTCCGGCGTCGCGGCGAGATGGATGAGTGTTTGCACTCCCGCGACGGCCCGGCGGACGGCGTCGGCATCGGTGATGTCGGCGACGACGGCGTCGGCGAGGCCGGGCGTCGGCATCCGGTCGAAGCCGCGCACCTTGTGACCGCCGGCCGTCAATTCGCGGACGACCGCGCGTCCGATCCGCCCCGCCGAGCCGGTGACCAGCACCGTTGACCGTTCATTCATGGCTGACCCTCGCGGCGGTCATATTATCAATCTGGTGAGTGGTGAGTGGTGAGTGGCAAGTGGGAATGTTTGTGTCCGACACTTCAATCCTTTCGCCGGGATCGTTCTTTTACCTTCCGGCGGCGGCGTTCGGGCGGCCGGTGTGCCGGCTCGGGCTGGCGACGCGTGGCAACGGCTCGCTGGCCGAAGAAGACGTTCACGTCGCCCTTAGCCGCGGGGTCAACTTTCTGAATTGGCCCGGCGGCGAGGACGCGTTGAGTCGAGTCATCGCGGGCTTGGGCACGAGACGGTCGGACGTGGTCGTTTGCGCCCAGTTCGAGGCCCGCACCGCCGGCGACGCCGCGACAGAACTGCGAGCGATCCTGTCGACCCTGCACACCGATTACGTGGACGTGCTCACGTTTTACTACGTCGAAGAGATGCACGAATGGGAGGAGATTATCGGGCCCGGCGGTGCGTTGGGCTACTGCCGAGCGGCGAAGCGCGACGGCGTCGTGCGGCGGCTCGGGCTGACGACGCATCAGCGGCCCCTCGCGGCAACCGTCGCTCAATGCGGGCTTCTGGACGTGCTGATGTTGCGATACAACGCCGCCCATCGTGGGGCGGAGCGCGAGGTGTTTTCGGTCACCGAGGAACTCGGGCTGCCGGTGATCACGTACACCGCGCTGCGGTGGGGTGCGCTGTTGCGGCCGACGCCGGACGACCCGCCGGGATTTGTCGTGCCAACGGCCCCGGCGTGGTATCGATTCGCGCTGCAGTCGCCGAGCGTCGCGGTCGTCTTGGCCGCGCCGCACAATCGGACCGAATTGGAAGAGGATTTGACGGTGCTCGACGCGACCGGGCCGCTCCCTCCCGACGAATACGAGCGGCTCGCCGAACACGGACGGAGAGTTCGCAAACACGGCGGGGGATTCCCGTGACGCGAGTCCTCTTCTGTAGCTGGCCTCTGTGAGGCCGGCCTCACAGAGGCCAGCTACAGAACAAAATTGGAGTATGTTGATGCGCCATTTCATCCTGGCGTCGATCACCACGCTGATGTTCGCCAATTTTGGCGCTGGCCAAAAGGCAGACGTCGATGCCGCTGTTCGGGCCCGCGCCGACGCGGCGTGGGAGATCGCTCGGCAGATCTGGGACTGGGCCGAGCCCGGGTATCAGGAGAAGCGGTCCGCCGCATTGTTGGCCGACACGCTCGAGAAGGCCGGCTTCGATGTCAAGCGCGGAGTCGCCAAGATTCCGACCGCATTCACGGCGACGGTCGGCACCGGCAAGCCGGTGATCGGTATCCTCGGCGAATTCGACGCGCTGCCGGGACTGGCCCAGGACGCAGTTCCTTTTCGCCAGCCGCGGCCGGGGAACGGCTACGGCCACGCGTGCGGCCATCATCTGTTCGGCGCCGCGTCGGCGACGGCGTGTCTGGCAGTCGCCGAACAGATCAAAGCCGGCAAACTGGCCGGCACACTCCGTTTCTACGGCTGTCCGGCGGAGGAGGGCGGTTCGGCAAAGGCGTTCATGGCGCGGGCCGGCCTGTTCGCCGATTGTGATGCCGTCCTGCACTGGCATCCTTCCAGCCGGAACGTCGCAGGTGATTTGCCGACAATGGCTCGGGTCGCGGTTAAGTTTCGGTTTCACGGGACGAGTGCCCACGCCGCGTCCGCGCCGGAGCGTGGCCGGTCCGCACTCGAGGCCGTTGCGCTGACCAATCACGCGGTCGCGCTAATGCGTGAGCATACGCCCGACTTGACCCGCATCCATCACGTCATCACCGACGGCGGCGGCGCCCCGAACGTTGTGCCGGAGTTCGCGGAGGTCTATTACTATGTCCGCCACCCGAAGGCCGACGTCGTGCGGGCGCTGTACCCGCGGCTTTTGAAATGCGCGCAAGCCGGGGCGCTGGCGACCGAGACGAAGCTCGAAGTCGTCCACGAAGGCGGGATCGTCGAGATGTTGCCGAACACCGCACTGTCCGCGGCGGCGCAAGCGAACCTGACGCGGTTGAACGAGATCACCTACAACGCGGAGGAACGCGCGTTCGCCGCGCGCATTCAGACGACGTTTTCGCAGCCGGTGCCTCCGCTGGACTCGGTCGGCCGCGTCGACGCTGAGATCAGTGGTGCGGGTACAGGCTCGACGGACGTGGCGGACGTGTCGTGGGTCGTGCCGACGGCCGGCTTCATGACGGCGTGCTGGGTGCCCGGGACATCCGCGCACTCCTGGCAGGCGGTCGCGGCCGGCGGCACGAGTATCGGCCGACAGGGAATGCTGCTCGCGGCCCGCACGTTGGCGGCGACGGCGTGCGACCTGTTCACCAATCCGAAGCTGCTTGCCGCCGCGAAGGCCGAGCATCAGCAACGGCTAGCCGGGCGGTCTTATGAGCCGCTCCTGGAAGCGAATCAGGAGCCGCCGCTAAACTATCGCGACCCGCCGCGACGGCGGGCCCCGGCCGACGGGCCGTGACACCGACAATAGGATAGGATGGCGCGGCATCCGTCGCCCCGTCAGGACCGCCGGCCCATGTCCGCCGTCGCCGAACCGACGCTCGAGCCCGCCGAACTGAGCCGGCTGCTCCGGGCCGCCGACCCGGCCGCGCTGTTGGTCCCCACCCGGTTACTCCGCCGCGTCATCAAGCGCGACCGCAAGCTCGCCATCGTCGGCCTGCGGGTTCCACACCGCAAGACCTACGTCATTCGCCGCGACGAGCTGTTCGCCCTGGTCGATGCCGACGAGCTGGCGGTCGAGCCGGGCCGCGAACTGCCGGATACTGTGCTGCTCCTCGAGCGGCCGGAGCCGGAAGATCTCGCCGCGACGGCGCGGAGCGACGTACTGGTCGTGTACTGGCGGCTGCTGTTTCATGCCCGCGTCCACGCCGTAATCGCGAACCGCAGGCTAACGGCCGCGGCGGTGCGCGAACGCATTCATCGCATTGGCGAGGCGGAGTTCGACGAAGCCCGCACCGTCCTGCGGCAGGAGAAGTTGCTGCTTCCGCCGCGCAACGAGCGGACGATCTTTGAAGAATTCGTCGCAGTATTCCTGGAACTGGTCCATTTCGCGCCCGCACTCGTGTCACGCTTCTTCCCCGGCATCGATGATCCTCACCGCGTCGAGGAGATTTTGACGGAAGACGTGGACGGCTTGTCGATTTACGAGGCGACGCGTCCCGCCGGTGCACCGGACTCGGCTGTGACGCCTCGACGCGGGTCCTCAGGGGGAGCGTTTGCCGGCTCAAGCACTCCCGTCGTCGCACTCGCATCTCGCCCTCACGGGCGCCTGTCGGAGCGGTGGTACGAGCACTTGATGGCCCGCGCAGGTCGCGCAATGGCCGCGGGCAACACCGTCCGAGCGGCCATTAGTCGCGCCGAGGCGGCGGCGTTTACCCCACGGAAAACGGCCGGCCAGGCGCTCGCCCGGGCGACCGCCGAGATCGATCGCCTCGTCGGGCGATTGCAACCGATCCTGCAATTCGTCGACGATCATGTCGAGGCATGGCGAACCGCACTCGCGGCCCTCCTTCCCGGGGCAACGACCGGTCTTTGGCCGCAGGAAGCACGGTTGCTCTATGATCTGCAGCGCGTCTGCGTGGCTCACGAGCGGCCGGTTGAGGAACCGCGGTTGGCGGAATGGGTGTACGCCCACTTCCGCGGACCGCTCGTGCGGAAGTTGCCGATCCAGCCGCTGGTGCTGACCGTCCGACATCTGCGCAAAGCGGCGGGGCGCCTGCCCGCCGTACGGGTGACGCCCGACGCTCGGCCCGCCCTCGTTGAACTGCTGCACGCGGCCCTTTTCGAAGCCGAGCGACAACTCCGCGACCGACTGCGCCCGCTCATCGAAGGCGTACTGACGGACGTCACCTTGCGGCCGGCAAACCTTCCCGAACGCGTCGCCCGGGACAAGCTCGTCGAGGAGTTGCTCGATCGCGTAACCGACCGCGGGTTCCTCAACCTGGGCGATCTGCGGGACGCCATCTCGCGCAACCAGCTCAAGATGCCGGACCTGTCAGGTCCGCGGGAGTGGTTCGGCGGCGACCCGCTCCTCCGAGCCAACCGCGAGCTTGCGGTGCGGGCACCGGGGATCTATCGCCGCGGCGAAGTCTATCTGCGCTGGCTGCAGCGGCTCAGCGCGGCGGCGTTCGGCACCTGGGCCGGACGGCTGCTGACGCTGCATCTCCTGTTGCCCTTCGGCGGGGCGTTCCTGGCGATTGAAGGTCCGCTGCAGGTCGGACACGAGGTGGGGAAGCTGTATCGCTTCATCCATCGACTCGTCGCCGGCGGCGAGGCCGAACCCACGAGCGGGCATCACCACGCGGCCTTCCCGCTGACGCCCTGGTGGATCCTTGTGGTCGGCGGACTGTTCTTCTGGATGGTGCTACACGTCCCGGCCGTTCGCCGAGCCTTGGCGAAAGTGCTCGGGTTGATCGGCCGAGGATTGCGCGCTGTAGTGATTGATCTGCCGGCGGCGGTGATATCGTCGCCGGCGTTGCAGCAGGCTCTCGAAAGCCGGCCGCTGCAGTTTGTCGTTCGTTACGTGCTCAAGCCGATCCCGCCTGCACTCGTGGCGTGGATCACGCTGGTGGACTGGGGGTTGGACGCGGAAGAGGCGACGATCGGCGCCGCGGTTGTGGTTCTCGCCGTGGTACTGTTCCTGGCGTCTCGCCTTGGCCGAGACATCGAGGAGGCCGCCACCGACTGGGCGGCGCGGCGGTGGGAGTATCTCCGCGACTTTCTTCCCGGCCTGTTTCGATTGATCGCCGATGTGTTCAAGCGCTGTCTGGAGGCGATCGACCGTGGGCTGTACGCGGTCGACGAATGGCTCCGCTTCCGTAGCGGTGAGAGCCGGTTCACCAAGGTCTGGAAGACGGCCGCCGCACTCGTCTGGGCCGGCATTTCCTACTTCTTGCGGTTCATCCTCATCCTCTTCATCGAACCGCAGATCAACCCGATCAAGCATTTCCCGGTCGTCACGGTCTCGCACAAGCTGCTATTGCCGCTGGTTCCGACTTTCGCCAGCCAGGTGCTGGAACCAGCGTTCGGGCTGCGGACGAGCGTCGCCCTGACGCTGGCGACGATCATCATCGGCAAGATCCCGGGCGTGTTCGGGTTTTTGGTCTGGGAGTTCAAGGAGAACTGGCGGCTGTACGCGGCCAACCGCCCGCGGACGCTCCGCCCGGTCATGGTCGGGCATCACGGCGAAACGATCGCGCGGCTGTTGCGGCCGGGTTTCCACTCGGGGACGCTGCCGAAGCTGTTCTCGAAGCTTCGCCGGGCGCTACGGCAGGCACACGCCGACGGCGACCGCCGGCCGGCGCGACGTTATGAAGAAGCGCTGCACCACGCCGAGGAGGCGATCCGCCACTTCGGCGAGCGCGAGCTGGTCGCGTTCGTCAATGCGGGCAAGAGTTGGGCCGACCGGCAAGCGCACGTCGCCGCCGTCGAAGCCGGCTGCAACAACATCCGACTCGAACTCGCCTGCCCGACGCTCGGCGAGGAGCACTTGCAGGTCCGGTTTGAGGAGCAGTCCGGTTGGCTCTTGGCCCAGGTCGCGCACCAGGGCTGGTTGCCGAAGCTATCCGCCGAGCAGACGTCCGTCCTGTGCCTCGCGCTCACCGGCTTCTACAAGAAGGCCGGCGTGGATTTGATCCGCGAACAAATCGAGTCGAGCTTCGGTCGGACATCTCCGCCATACGACATGACCGACACCGGATTGCTCGTCTGGCCCCGAGGCGACTTTGTCATGTCGGCGATCTACGACCTGCGAGAGGGATCGGCACTGCACCCGCACGTCGTGGCCGGTCAACCGGCGAGCGGTCTACCGGTATTGGAGGCGGACCAACTGCTCCTGCGAAACCGCCAGGTCGAGTGGGCGGGCTGGGTCGAGGCGTGGGAACGCCAGCAGGCCGGCGTAGAATCGACGAAGCCGCTCCTTCCCGGCGTGCGATTGATTACGGGGACCGCCGACGGCCGCTGAAGCGAACCGATCGCCCCCTGCCGACTCTTGTACGATAAGGACTATGTCTCCAAGTGCGTTGACCCCGCCCACGTACGCCGATGTCGTCGCCGCCGAGCCGGTCGTGCACCGGCATATCCGGCCGACGCCGCTCTATGAGTGGCCCGCGCTGTCCGCCCGGCTCGGCTGCCGATTTTTCCTCAAGCACGAGAATCACACGCCAACCACGGCGTTCAAGGCCCGCGGCGGTGTGTATCTCGTCAGCCGGCTTTCGGACGAGCAACGCCGGCGCGGCATCCTCGGCTGCACGACCGGCAATCACGGGCAATCGCTCGCGTTTGCCGCTCGCATCTACGGCGCGCGCTGTGTGTTGGTCGTGCCGTGTGGCGCGAACCCCGACAAGCTGGCCGCGATGCGAGCCCTCGGGGCCGAACTCGTCGAGCACGGCCGTGATTTCGACGAAGCCAAAGAGCACTGCGAGGCGATCCGCGATCGCGAGGGGCTGCGCTACGTCCACTCCGCCGACGAACCGGACCTGATCGCGGGCGTCGGCACCTACGCCTTGGAAATCTTCGACGAATTGCCAAACCCGGATGTGATCCTGGTGCCGGTCGGGCTCGGCAGCGGAATCTGCGGCACGGCCACGGTCGCGGCCGAGCGATCGCCGCGGACGCGGGTCATCGGGGTGCAGTCCGTGGGGGCGCCCGCCGTGACGCTCTCCTGGCGGGCCGGAAAAGTGGTGGAGACGCCCGAAGTGCAGACTTTCGCCGAAGGCGTGGCAACCCGCCGGCCGGCGGCCCTGACTTTGGATATTATGCGGCGGAAGGTTCACGACATGGTACTCGTTCGTGACAAGCAGCTGCGCGATGCGATCCTGCTGCTCTTGCGGGCGACGCACAACCTCGCGGAGGGGGCCGGCGCGGCAGCGCTCGCGGCGGCAGTCCAGATGCGCGAGCAGTTGGCCGGGAAGACGGTCGTAGGAGTGCTGAGCGGGGGAAATCTAGATTTGCGCGAGCTATCGCGAATTCTCACGCAAGCGCATTGAGCCCGAAGCGCAAGCGAGGGACGCGACTTTCTTCTCTCGCTTGCGCGTCGGGCTCAATGCGCTTGCCACCTAACATCACGTAGAGAGTTTCATGCCGATCGTCCTGGGCGTCGATCTCGGTACCAGCAAGATTTCCGCTGTCGCCATCGACACTTGCAACGGCGTGATCGTCGCCTGCTACTCCGCGCCAAACCGCGCCGAAACGACGTCGGCAAGCGACAGAGCCGATGGCTACTCGGAATGGGATGCGCAGCAAATTGCCGAGATCGGTACGGAATGCCTTGGCGGCATCGCCGAACAGCTTCGCGACCGGCCCAACCGGCCCATCGGCCTCGGCATTACCGGCCAGCAACACGGCGTCGTGCTGGTCGATCACCGACTCGCGCCGCTGACGCCGTTCATCAATTGGCAGGACCGCCGGGCCAGTCAGCCATTCCCCGGCTCAAACCAGACCTATGTGCAACGGGCCGTCGCCCTCGTCGGCGAAGCGGCGCCGCGGCGGGCGGGTTGTCGACTGGCGGCGGGCTACGTCGGTGTGACGGTGTTTTGGTTGAAAGAGGCCGGACGTCTGCCGGCGGGCGCGACCGCCTGTTCGATCATGGACTATTTCACCGCGGCGTTGACCGGCCGCCCGCCGGTAACTGACGCCACATGCGCCGCGGCCAGCGGACTCCTCGACGTCGCCGCCGGCGACTGGGATCGCGCCGCGATCGACGCCCTCGGACTGTCACCAGCGATCTTGCCGGCCGTTCGCCCGTCCGGCGAGTTTCTCGGCGGACTGAGGCCCGAGATTGCGGAATCGTGCGGCTTGCCCGCGGGCCTGCCCGTCTACGTCGGCATCGGCGACAACCAGGCGAGCTTCCTCGGCAGCGTCGGCGATCCGGCCGGCACCGTCCTCGTCAACGTCGGCACCGGCGGACAGGTGGCCGCCTTTACCGATCAGTTTGTCTATGACCCGCTCCTCGAGACGCGACCGTTCCCGCGCGGCGGTTTTTTGCTAGTGGCGGCGGGACTGTGCGGCGGGGCGTCGTACGCGGCGCTGGAGCAGTTCTTCCGCCAGGTCGGAGCCCGCCTCTTCGGCACGGCGGCCGGCGAGCCGCTCTACGAAACGATGAACCACCTCGCCGCGGAAGTGCCGACGGGCGCGGACGGCCTCGAATGCGAACCGTTCTTCACCGGAACGCGGGCGCGACCGGGCCTACGGGCAAGTATTCGGGGGGCATCCACGACGAACCTCACTCCGGCCCATCTGACGCGGGCGGTCCTGGAGGGCATGGCCCGCACCTTTCGCGACGGCTATGATCGAATCACACAGTGCACCGGCCGGTTGTCGACTCGCCTGGTTGGCGCCGGCAACGGCTTGCGAGAAAATGTCGTACTGGCTCAAATCGTCGCCCACGCGTTCGCGATGCCGATGCGCTTTCCGCGCCACCGCGAGGAGGCGGCGTTCGGGGCGGCATTAATCGCCGCGGTCGGGGCAGGAGCCTTTTCAGACATCGCGGCCGCGGGGCAGATCATAGAGTCCTAGTTTGAACCGGCGATGCTATGGGAGTTCTGACCTACTTTATCGTCGCCGATTGCGCAGCCGGGCACCGACTCGGCGAGTCCCCGCGGCTCATCGAGGAGTATGGGGGAATAGTCGCAAAGGGCATCATTTCACTCCACATGGAAAAACTCTGCGCCGTTCTCGGCGGGAGTCCACGTGAAGCGGAGTTCCTGGCAAGCGAGGAATCTTTCTTTTTGCTGGTTCCGATAACGGGTTTCCGTTGGTCCAATTAGTGCCGCGGGAAATGACCAGGCGGCTAGCAAGGATAGAGAATCATGACGTCTTGGAATTGGCAAAAGCATGGGTCAAGACTGATCGGTTTGATCCACTTTATTCCAATTGGCGTCTTCCCGATTTGGAACAAGTGATTAAAGACTTGACCGCCCTTTCCCGAAGGGCTGAGGCGCACGGACAGTCGCTCTTGATGTGGACTAGTTTCTAAGCGTTGATGTCCAGACGGTAGGCGCACCCGATCAAGCGTTCAGGCCAGGTTGCGACGCACTCAGGGGTGGACCTATGGCCGACGAATCCCGCCTCAGCCATCTGTTGACCCGGTGGCAAGCAGAACGCGCCCGCGGCCACGACGTGGCGGTCACAGAACTTTGCCGTGATTGCCCCGAACTCTCCGCGGAACTCGCCCGCAGGATCGAGATCGCACGCCAGGTTGACATCGCCGACGTCGCCGACTACCCGAGCACCGCCACGGCGTTCTTCGACGGCGGCACCGGCCGGCGGCCCGAGACCGCCTGGCACGCAGGGCCGCCGCCCGAGGACAAGGAGGTGCCGACCCATTCGGTCGTCGACGGGGCGCGAACGACGGCTCCCGTCAATGAAGCCCACTCGCAGATTCGCGGGCCACGCTATCGGCCGATCCGGCTTCACCGCACCGGCGGACTCGGCCACGTCTGGCTCGCCCGCGACGGCGTCCTCGGCCGCGACGTGGCGCTCAAAGAGTTGCGGGCGGATCGCGTCGGCGACTCCCGGCTGCGGGCCCGATTTCTGCAAGAGGCCCGCATTACCGGGCAGCTCGAGCACCCGAGCATCGTCCCCCTCTATGACGTCCTCGGCGAAGCCGACGAGTCCGGCGACTGGGAAAACCCCCGCTACACGATGCGGTTCGTCGCCGGCCGGACGCTCGCGGAGGCGATTCAAGAGTACCATCGCCGTCGGCGGGACAGCCGGGCGACCGCGCTCGACCTCGCTTCGCTGCTCGACTCGTTCGTGGCCGTCTGCCACGCGATCGCGTATGCCCATTCGCGGAAAGTGCTGCACCGCGACATCAAAGGCTCGAACGTCGTCCTCGGCGATTTCGGTGAAGTCTTCATGCTCGATTGGGGGCTCGCCAAAGTCGTCGGCGAGCCCGACTCCAGCGCCGCAACCGTCCGGGCGAGCGGGCCGGCTGAGACGACCGTCACGCGGCGGCCGGAAAATGCCGGCCCGCGCGGCGCCGTCACGCCGAGCCCACTTCCGGAAGTGACGGCCGAAGGCGCCGTGATCGGTACGCCCGCATACATGGCCCCCGAACTCGCCGACGGCCAATCGGCGTCGACCGCCAGCGACATTTACGCGCTGGGCGTACTCTTGTACGTCCTCCTCACCGGCCACCTGCCCTACGACGGCCAAAGCACGCTGGAAGTTCTGGAAAAGATCAAGGCCGGTGACCCGCCCTCGCCGCGGACGCTGAACCCGTCCGCTCCCGCCGCGCTCGAGGCCGTCTGTCGGCGGGCGATGACGCGAAAGCCGGATGACCGCTACGCTAACGCGGAAGATCTGGCGGCCGACGTCCGCCGCTGGCGGGCGGACGAGCCGGTCGGCGCTCACGACGAGCCCTGGTCGGCTCGATTCGCCCGCTGGGCGCGACGGCATCGGACCGCCGTCGCCGCCGCGATCGTCTTTCTGGTCTCGGCGGTGGCGGCGCTCTCCATCGCCACGGTGCTCATCTGGAAAGAACAACAGCGGACGCAATCCGAGTGGACGCGGGCGGAAACGGAGCGGGCGCGCGCCGGGCGGCTCTTCGATACGGCCCGGACATTGATCCGCGACATGAGCGGCCGCTTCCAGGCGATCGAAACCGGCCGCGATACGCCGCGGCAGACCGACCTCGCCCGCCAGGCGGCGCTCGAAAAGGCCCGCGCGGTGTTCGACCAGTTCCGCGCCGACCTGCCGGAAGACGTCTGGGTGCAGCGGCAGGCGGCCGACGTCCACCGCTTCGCCGCGAACGTCTCCCGTCTCTTGAACGACTACAACTCCGCCGAAAAGGCCTATGCCGCGTCGATCGGTATCTGGGAAGACTTGATCCGGCGGTTCCCCGACGACCCGGTCTACCGCGACAACCTCGCCCAGACGCTGCGCGATAAGGCTATGTTTCAGAAGCGGCTGGGCAGACTCCGCGAGGCGACCGCGACCATCGACCGGGCGCAGGTGCTGGTCGAAGCGCTGGAACACGCGCTGCCCCCGTCGTCCTATCAGCGGACGCTCGGCTTGACCTTGCTCGATCGGGCTGACGTCGAATACCTCCTTGGCCGGTTTGATGCGGCCGAGCAATCGGCCCGACAGGCGAGGGACCTCCTCGACCGGCTCAAGGACGCCCCGACCGGCGAAGCGTATCCTCTCGACCCGCTGTTCGCGGCGATGGCGGTTCATTACACGGCCATGGCGCTGCGGGAACAGGGCAAGATCAACGACGCACTGGCGTCCCACGACGACTCAGTCGCGCGGGTCCGGACACTATTGGGCCCGAAGGCCGGCCGGGGCGTGGTCTTCTGGGATCAGGAAACCCGCCGGGAGCGAGCCCGCACTTGGGCCCGCGTCGCCGACCGCCGGGCCGCGGCGATCGATGATTTGGCCGAGGTCATCAAAGGGGCGGAAAAACTGGTCGAAGACTTCCCGCTCGACCCGCTTTATCGAGACAGTTTGGCGGCTTCTTATCTCCGCCGCGGCGA
>DATJGQ010000921.1:0-9760 GCA_035494815.1 Gemmataceae bacterium | reverse complement strand
CCCTCCGGTCGCTGATTGCGTCGCCGTTATTCGCGAATTACTCTGTCCTTCGTGGGCACCGTCACGCAGTTACTGAGCGCCATAGACAACGGCGATCCGCAAGCGGCCGAGCAGCTTTTGCCGTTGGTCTACGACGAACTTCGACGCCTCGCGGCCGCGCAGATGGCCCGGGAGAAACCCGGCCAAACCCTGGACCCCACCGCCCTAGTGCACGAGGCGTATCTGCGGCTGGTGGGCGAGCAGCAGTTCGCCAACCGTCGCCATTTCTTCGTCGCCGCGGCGGAAGCGATGCGCCGCATCCGCGTCGAGAACGCCCGCCGCAAGGGTCGCATTAAGCACGGTGGCGGCCTGCGCCGTGCGGACGCGGACCTCGACGCCCTCATGCAGGCCGGCCCCGACGAGGAACTCCTGGCGCTGCACGCCGCCCTCGAACGGTTCGCGTCGCACGACCCTGTCAAAGCCCGACTCGTCGAGCTGCGCTTCTTCGGCGGCCTGACGCTAGAGCAGGCGGCCGAGTGTCTGAGCATTTCCCTTTCCACGGCCGACCGCGGCTGGCGGTACGCCCGCGCCTGGCTCTACACCGCCATGTCCGGCGACGATGCCGAAAAAAAGTGACTTCCCGCTGACGTGTTTCGCGCCCCGGCGTCGCATTTCGGGGTAACGAGCACGATTCCTCTGCCGCGTTCGGGGCGCGGCCGCAGGCTCCCGCGACTCGACGGGTTCGCCTGACGGGGCGCCCCGTTCGGGAATTGGCCGTCGCTCCCCCATCACTGTCTGGCGTCATTCCCGGAGGTAGGAACATGAAGCGCATTTCAAGGCGGTTGCGACTCGAACTCCTGGAAGACCGAACCGTGCCGAGCGCACCCGGAGACATCGACTGGGTCCGCCAGTTCGGCAGCGCATTCCCGGTCGCCGCCCGTGGGCGGGCGGTGGATGCGGCCGGCAACATCTATCTTGCCGGGTACCTGAGCGGCGCGCTGCCCGGCCAGACGAGCACCGGCGGCGAGGATGGGTTTGTTCGCAAGCTCGACGCCGCGGGGAACGAGGTCTGGACGCGCCAGTTCGGCACGAGCGCCGATGACGAGGTCTACCGCGTCGTCGGGGACGGCTCTGGCATCTACATCGTCGGGCAAACCGGCGGCACGTTGCCGAGTCAAGTGTCTGCCGGGGGCACCTCGGATGCGTTCGTGCGCAAGTATGACCTGAACGGGAATGAACTCTGGACTCGCCAGTTCGGTTCCAACATCGACGATGCGGCCTTGGACGTCGCGGTCGATTCCGCGGGCGCTTACGTGGTCGGCAGAATCGGCAGCGGCTCCGGCGACGCGTTCGTGCGGAAGTACGACGCCGGCGGTACGCTGCTCTGGAACCGGGTGTATGGCTCGGCCAGCACGGATTCCGCCAACGCCGTTGCGGTGGATAACTCCGGTCTCGACGTGGCCGGGTTCTTCGGCGGGAATGTGCCGCCTCAGATCGTTCAGGGGGGCTACTTGCGCAGGTACGACGTCAACGGCAACGAAATCTGGACTCGCCAGGGGTTTAGCCCCGCAGCCGTGGAAGCCATGGCCGTGGACGCGACCGGCATTTACGTTGCCGGGTCCACAAATGGGACAAGCTCCGATGCCTTCGTTCGGAAGTTCGACCTGGCCGGCACGGTACTCTGGACCCACGTGTTCGGCGCCACGATCCCGTCCGGCACGACCATCGCTGACTTCGCCCACGACATCGCCGTGGACGCCTCGGGCGTTTACGTGGCCGGCGAATCCAACGGGTTTCTGAACGGGTTCACCGACGGCACCGGTGCATTTCTCCGCAAGTACGACGCCGCAGGAAATGAATTGTGGACGCGTCATTTCGGGGTCACGAGCCCGACTTTGGCCGGCGGCGGGAGTGCGGCCCGCGGCGTTGCCGTGGACGCCTCGGGCATTTACGTGGTCGGGGACACGAACAGCCCGTTTCCGGGCCAGACGGGTAGTGGAGGCGCCGACGTGTTCGTGCGCAAGTACGACACCGCCGGCATCGCCGCCTGGACGCGCGAATTCGGAAGCGGCGGCCTCCCGGCAACGGACCTGGCCCGGGCGGTGGACGCGGACGGCAACGTCTACGTCGCCGGCGACTTCGGCGCTTCGGGCCACTTCGTGCGCAAGTACGACGCCGCCGGCAACCTGGTCTGGACCGGCCGGTTTAACGCGTTTCCGACAATCAACAGCATTGCCGTGGACGCAACCGGGGTGTACGTCGCCGGGACGGTCTTCGCAAACGCGACAAGCAGTCAGGATGTGTTTGTGGGCAAGCTCGACACCGCCGGCCGGCAGGTTTGGATCAGCATATCGGGCGTCGCCGGGACGGATTCGGGCTTGGCGATCGTCGTGGACGGCGCAAACCTCTACGTGGCCGGGCTGACCAACGGGACGTTGACCGGGCAGCCCAGCGCCGGAGGCCAGGATGCGTTCGCTCGCAAATACGACACGGCGGGGAACTTCGTGTGGACGCGACAGTTCGGCTCGCCGGGCGCGGACCAGGCCTCGGGCGTCGCGGTGAGCGCGGGCAACGTCTACGTGACCGGGAGCACCGATTCTGCTCTGCCGGGCCTAACCAACGCCGGCGGGCAGGACGCGTTCGTGCGAATGTATGACGGGGGCGGCGGCGAGATCTGGACGCGGCAGTTCGGGACGTCGGCCAGCGACTCCGCCGCCGACGTCGCCGCGGACAGCATGGGCGTCTATGTCGCCGGCTCGACCTTCGGCGCCATGTCGGCGGGCGGAGGCAGTGCCGGCGGTCAGGATGCGTTCCTGCGCAAGTTCGACACCTCCGGCGGCGAACTCTGGACCCGGCAGTTCGGCACGGCGGACTCGGATCAGGCCATCGGCCTGGCTTTGGGTCCCGCCGGCGCTTACGTGGCGGGGATCACGAGTGGGACGCTGCCCGGCCGGACCAGCACCGGCGGCCAGGACGCGTTCGTGCGCAGGTTCGACGCCGGCGGGGCCACGATCTGGACCGGACAGTTCGGCACCGCAGGGACGGACTCAGTCGCCGGCATGGCGATCGGCGCCGCCGGCCTCTTCGTCGCAGGTTCCACCAACGGCACCTTCCCGGGACAGGTCAGCCTCGGGCTCAGCGACGTATTCGTGGCCAAGATCGTGGATGCCGCGCCGAACACGCCGCCGTCGAACCTGGTGCTCACGCCGAGTGCCTCCGCCATCGACGAGAACGGCATGCTGACGGTGAACGGGTCTTTCACGGACCCCGACGTCGCCGACACGCACACCGTGGTCATCACCTGGGGCCTCGGCGAGGGCACGACGACCGTAAACCTGGCGGCCGGCGTCACCACGTTCGGCGCCAGCCATCCCTACCTGGACGACAACCCTACCGGGACCACCTCGGACGTTTACCCCATCACCGCAACGGTGACCGAGCCCGCCGGCGGCAGCGCCGGCGGCAGTACCAGCGTCAGGGTGAACAACGTCGCCCCGGCCGTCACAGGTCTGCTCGTCACGCCCAACCCCGTCGCCGAGAACGACACGGTCACGCTCACCGGATCATTTACCGACCCGGGCATGCAGGACACTCACACCGTGGTCATCAGCTGGGGCCCGGGCGAAGGCACCACGACTCTCACCCTGGTCGCGGGCGTGCTCACGTTCCCCGCCAGTCACCAGTACCTGGATGACCACCCCGGCGGCACCGCCACCGACCTTTACCCGATCGGCGTCACGGTCACCGACGACGACACCGGCAGCGGCTCCGGCGCCACCGCGGTGACGGTCAACAATGTGGCCCCGACCATCACCAGCCTGTCCCAAAGCGCTACCGCGATCACCGAGGGCGGATCGGTCAAGATCAGCGGCACGTTTGCCGACCCGGGCACGCTCGACAGCTACACCGTCACTGTCTCCTGGGGCCCCGGCGAGGGCGGCAACAGCGTCAACGTTGCCGCCGGCGCCACGAAGGTCTTCAGCTTCACCCACACTTACCCGGACGACAACCCGACGGGCACTTCCGCGGACGATTACCCGATTACGGTCACGGTGAGCGACGACGACACCGGCTCGGTGAGCGGTACCGGCACCGTCACGGTCGGCAACGCCGCTCCGGTCGTGACCATTGGCAATCCCGCGCCCGGTTCGGTGATCACCGTCGGCACACCGATCGCGTTCAGCGGGGCTTTCACCGACGCCGGCGCTGCAGACACCCATACCGCACAATGGCTGTTCGGTGCCGCCACCGGCACCGGCACCGTCATCGAGACCGGTGGGAGCGGGACGGTCAGCGACAGCTACACGTTCAACTCGCCCGGCACATACTCCGTGAAACTGACGGTCACGGACGACGGAGGCGGCACGAGCAGCGATCAGATCCAGGTGACCATCGTCCGCCGGCCGACCTCGACCAGTTTGTCGTCGCCGGCCAACCCGTCCGTGTTTGGCCAGTCCGCGCCGTTTACGGCGAAAGTGGGCGACGCCGGCGGCGGTAGTACGGTCCCCACGGGGACGGTGCAATTCCACGTCGAAGGTATCGATTTCGGTAGCCCAGTGCCCCTCGTCAATGGCGCGGCGAGCATCAGTACTGCCGGATTGCCGGCCGGGCCGCACACGATCACGGCCGTATACAGCGGCGACGGGGACTTCGCGGCCAGCACTTCGGACGTACTCATTCAGACAGTTATCCCGGCAACGACTGCAACCGTCGTGTCGGCCTCAGCGCCAACACCGCTATTCGGCGTGGACGGCCTGACGATCTCCGCCGTTGTCTCGGTTCTGGCACCTGGCAGCGGTAACCCGACCGGGACGGTCGCCTTCTCCGATGGCACCACCGTCGTTGGCGTGGCCGACCTGGCCTCTGGGATGGCCTCCATTGCTCTCGGCAGCACCGCCTTGCCGGCCGGTTCGCACGCGATTCGCGCTGTATACAGCGGCGACGGCAACTTTGCGGGCAGCGACTCCACGGTTGCCGTGACCGTTCTCGCTCCGTCGACCATTCAAGGGCTCGTCTACGTTGACCTCGACAACAACGGCCAGGTCGACCTCGGCGAGCGGGCCGTCCCCGGTGTCACCGTGACACTCACCGGCATTGATGACGTCGGGCACGCGGTCAACCGAACTGCCCAGACGGACATCAACGGCGTATACTTCTTCCTCAATTTGCGGCCGAGCAATGCGGCCGGCTACACCGTCACCGAGACCCAGCCGGCGGACCTCCTCGACGGCCGTGACACGCTCGGAACGGTCAACGGCGTCCTGACGGGGAGTTCCGCGGTCAACGACGCGTTCTCGGCGATCACGTTGCCGCAAGGCGGATCACTTGCCGAGAACTACAATTTCGGCGAGCGGCCGTTGACGACTGGCGGCGTCGTTCCGGGCCAGACGGCGACGATCGGCTACTGGCAGAATCGCAACGGACAGAATCTCTTGCGCTCCCTGAACGGCGGTCCGACCGCGACACAACTCGGCCACTGGCTGGCCATAAACTTCCCCAACATGTACGCCGCTCTGAACGGTATGACAAACGCCGACGTCGCCTCGTACTACAAGGGTCTGTTCGCCCGAACCAGCCAAACTGCCCTAGGCGGGCCGCCGAAAGTCGATTGCCAGGTCTTGGCGACCGCGTTGGCGGTCTACGTGACAAACCAGTCTCTGGCCGGCACCATGGCGGCTGCGTACGGGTTCCAGGTGAGCGCCACGGGGCTCGGTACGAGGACAGTCAACGTCGGCTCGAGCGGCGCCGCGTTCGGCGTGGCGAATAATGTCACCGTTTCGGTAATGGACCTGTTGCTGGCGGTCAACGCTCGCTCGCGCAACGGACTGCTCTATGATCTGAACGGCGACGGTCGAATCGACGGCGCTGAAGTGAGCTACCGGACCATGGCCAACGACGTCTTCACGGCCACTAACGAGGCCGGCGATATCTGAGTCCTGCTATACTCAGAGGCCTTACTGCCCGGTCTGCCGCAAGCCGGGGGACGTGCGCCATGACCGAAGAATCGCTTTTCGCAGCCGCGCTGGAGAAGCCGGCCGGGCCCGAACGGCAGGCGTATCTGGACGAGGCATGCGGAGGCGACGCCGCGAAACGGGAACGGATCGATCGGTTGCTCGCCGCGGACGAACAGTCCCGAGGCATCCTTGAGCCCGGCCCGGACGTTGCCGCGGACGCGCCACCGCCGCAGCCGGCGCTGGCCGCCGGTCGCATCCTTGCCGGCCGGTTCAAGCTCCGTCAAAAACTCGATTCCGGCGGCATGGGCGAAGTCTGGGTCGCCGACCAGTTCGAACCGGTACAGCGGCGCGTCGCCATCAAAGTCGAGCGGCCGGGGTTCGATTCGGAGCCGATGCTCGCCCGTTTCGAACACGAACGGCAGGCACTCGCCCTGATGGACCATCCGAATATCGCCAAAGTCCTCGACGCCGGTGCCGCGGACGGCCGCCCGTATTTCGTGATGGAACTGATCAAGGGAGTTCCCGTCACTCGCTATTGCGACGACGCAAAGTTAACGCCGCGCGAACGGCTGGAACTGTTTATCCCGGTCTGCCATGCCGTGCAGCATGCGCATCAGAAAGGGATCATTCACCGCGACTTGAAGCCGTCCAACATCGTCGTCGGCATGTATGACGGCAAGCCGGTGCCGAAAGTGATCGACTTCGGCGTGGCCAAAGCGATCGGCCCGCGGCTGACGGAGAAGACCGTCTACACCGAAGTCGGCACGCTCATCGGCACGCTGGAGTACATGTCGCCCGAGCAGGCGGAGCTCAACAACCTCGACATCGACACCCGCAGTGACATCTACACCCTGGGGGCGATCCTTTATGAGTTGCTCACCGGCGGCGTGCCGTTTTCGCGGAAGGAGTTTCAGGCGGGCGCGTTTGCCGAGATGCTGCGTATGATCCGCGAAGTCGACCCGCCCAAGCCGAGCACGAAGCTCTCCGGGTCGGGCACGCTGCCGAGCGTCGCGGCCGTCCGGCACACCGAGCCGAAGAAACTGGTCGCCCTGATCCGCGGCGAATTGGACTGGATCGTCCTCAAGTGTCTGGAGAAAGATCGTTCGCGCCGGTACGAAACCGCTAACGGACTGGCGCAGGATCTCCAACGGTACCTCGCGGATGAGCCGGTGGAGGCGAGTCCACCGTCGGCCGGCTACCGCGTCCGCAAGTTCGTCCGCCGGAATAGCGGGACGGTGCTCGCGGCGTCGGTGATCGTGTTGCTTTTAGCGGTCGGCATTTTCGGAACGACGATCGGGTTGATTCGTGCCGAGAAGCTCCGGGTAAATGCCCTGGCGGCCGCGGAAGCGCAGCGGCTAGCGACGCTCGACGCCGAGAAAGCTGCCGCCGCCGAACGGGTGGCCAAAGAGTCCGCCCAGCATCGCCTGACACAGATCGAGAACAGCAACGAGATCCTCGGCTCGATTTTCCATGACATCGACCCGCGAAACGAGCAGGCCGAAGGCAGGCCGCTGCGGGCGCTGTTGGGCGATCGGCTGCGGGAAGCGGCCGTGAAATTGGATGGCGAGGCGGTGGGCGATCCGCTCACCGTCGCCAGACTGCAGCGCCTACTGGGCGATGCCCTCTACGGGCTGGGTGATGCCGAAAAGGCGATCCCGCTCTTCGTCAAGGCCCGGGCAACGTTCACCGAGCGCCGCGGCGCAGACCACCTGGACACGATCCAGACGATGGACCACCTCGCTCTGGCCTACACCGCCTTGGGACGGAGCAAAGAGGCGCTGGCGTTGCATCTCGAGGCGACGGGGCTCGCCAAAGCGAAGTACCCGGACAGCCAGGCCACGCTCTCTGTCATGCACAACCTCGCGTGGGACTACTACAGCGCCGGCAAATCCGAACTGGCCATTCCGCTTTTGGAGGAGACGCTCAAACGTCGACAAGTGACGCTCGGCCCCGACGACGTGCGCACGCTGGAGACGATGAACGCCTTGGGCTTGCTTTACGTCGAATCGCGGAAGCTGGACGTGGCGTTGCCATTGCTCGACGAGACGGTCCGGCTCCGCAAGGCCCGGCTGGGCCCGGAGCATACCGACTATCTCGCGTCTCTCAACAACCTCGCCATGGCCTACAACGCCGCCGGGAAGCTGGACCTCGCGCTGCCGCGATATGAAGAAGTCGTCCGGCTCATTACCGCGAAACTCGGTCCGGATCACCCGCATACGCTCACCTCGATGAATAACCTCGCGTTCACCTACCGCACCGCAGGGAAGCTCGACCTCGCCCTGCCGCTGGCCGAGCGGGCGGCCGCCGGCGTCGAGAAGCGCAAGTACGAGACGGAAAACGCGCGAAAGATCTTGTTCACGCTCATGGACATCTACGAACGACTCGACCGGCTCGATCAGGCGGATGCCTGGCGGCGAAAATGGCTGGCCGCGGTCAGAGAGAAGTCCGGCGCGGAATCCCCCCCTATGCCACTGAACTATCCGTGTTCGGACTCAACCTCTTGCAGCGGAAGAAGTGGAGCGACGCCGAGACGCTGACGCGCGAGAGCCTCGCGATCCGTCAAAAGCTAGTGCCGGACCACTGGACGACGTTTAACATTCGCTCACAGCTCGGCGCCGCGCTGACGGGCCAAGGGAAGTACGCCGATGCCGAGCCCTTATTGGTGGAAGGCTACACGGGCATGAAAGCGCGCTTGGCGAAGATCCCGCCCGACGGGCGAATCAGCCTGACCGAATCCCTGGAACGTCTGGTCCAGCTTTACGACTCCTGGGGCAAGCCGGCCGAGGCGGCGAAGTGGCGTGACGAATTGGCGTCGCTCGGCAAGCCGTAGCAATTCAACTGGTTCTTTCCGGACCACTCTCCATCCCGGAACAATCTGATGCGGTCTGCGTCGCGGCGGTGACCACGAATGAAAGTAGAGCCGTGCTGAAAAAAACGACCTGAAGCCACACCTGCGGCAGCAGTGGTGCATCCCGCCGGGGCAGTCGGCCGAGTTCGTCTGTCAGATGGAGGACGTGTTGGAGGTGTACCACCGGCCGTACGATCCCGACCGACCCGTGGTCTGTGCCGACGAGGCGACCAAGCAACTGATCGGTGAGACGCGCGTCCCGGTGCCGACCGCCCCCGGCCGGGGAAACACCAGTCCAGAGACACCAAGGCCCGCGCCAAGGACCGTGCAGAGGTTCATGACGGGATTTCCTGCGGCAGGAGAGGGTGGGAGCCGGAAACATTCGGCCATTGTGCCAAGAATCAGTGACAGGTGCCAGACGGGAATGTTCAAGGCGGGCGGACATACGCCTTCCTTTTGGATGGCCCGGAGCGAGTGTCGGTTCAGTCCCCGCCGACGAAGTCGAGAATTTCCCGGCCCAACTCGGACGACGGCAGCACCAGGTTGTCGATGATCGATCGGTGATTGTCCCCGCTTGCCTTCACGAGCCGCGACCGGCCTTGGTTGGCCAGCAGCCGTTTGTGGAAGCGAACGGCCTGCCCGGCGAGAGTCCACACTTCCTTCTCAGCGTAGCTGATCAGGAATTGCGGGCATCCGGGCTTGACGTTCCAGAACGGTGAGGCCGCCCGCTTGCCGACGTCCCGAAAGATCGCCCCGACGCGATAGAGCGCGACGTTCCAGTGGATCGCGTAGATGCCGCTGATGGAGATGACCGCGCGAATGTGTTCGAGACTCAGGCGCTCGGCGCGAAAATAACTTTCGTCGGTGGCGATGAGCGAGACCAAGTGCCCGCCGGCGGAATGGCCACACAGGAACAGGCGGTCGGGGTCGCCGCCGTGAGCCGCGATATGGCGATGAGTCCAGGCGAACGCGCGGGCCA
>DATJGQ010000920.1:0-3106 GCA_035494815.1 Gemmataceae bacterium | reverse complement strand
GCTCGAACGTTCGAGTGCTCCCCTCGAAGACTCGGGTCGCGGCGTCACTGTGTCTTAAGGAACGGTTCCATGCTCGTGGTCGGAGACCACACCGCACCGGTATTGGCCCTGGCCTTCGCCCCCAACGGGTTGCGGATCGTCAGCGGCGGCAAGGACGGCATGGCCGGCGTCTGGAGCATCGGCGGCGGCCCGGTGGCGATGTTGTCCGGGCACAGCGACGCCGTCACCGCCGTGGCATATAGCCAGGACGGCAGTTGGATCGCGACCGGTAGCGCCGACCGCAGGGCGCGGCTGTGGCCGGCGGCGGGCGGCGCGGCGGAGACCCTGCGGGACGCGCACGACGCGGCCGTGACGTCGGCCACCTTCTTCCACGGCGGCCGGCTACTGGCCACGGCTTGTGGCAATCGCATCGACGCGGGCGTCCCCGGCAGCGTTCGCATCTGGCGGGTCGAAGACCGGAAAGAAATCCGCGTCCGCGGCGAGCCGCACGGCGTCTGGGCGGTGGCCGCCACCCCGGCGGACAAAACGCTCGCCTGGGCCGGCGGCGGAAAGCGCGCCACCGTCTGGGACATCACGGCGCAGGATCACGTCCTGCTGCCGACGCACCGGATCGGCGTCCTCGCGATCGCGATTTCCTCCGACGGCCGGACGCTCGCCGCGACCGACGATTGGGCCGTCCGCGTCTACGACACGAAATCGCGTCAGGAGTTGGCGACGCTCAACGGACACAAGGGCAGAGTCTGTGCGCTCGCGTTCGCGCCGGACGGTATGGCGCTCTTGAGCGCCGGCTGGGACAAGCAGGTCACGATGTGGGACGTGTCGGCCGGCCGCGAGCGGCGGAGTTATGCGTGGCCGATCGGACGCCCGCGGGCGGTCGCATTCTCCCCCGACGGACTACTCGCCGCCGCGGCCGGCGACGCGGGAAGGGTCGTGGTCTGGGACGTGGAATGACGTGGAGCGTGGAGCGCGGAGCGTGGAGGATTTTTCTCTTCACGCTTCACGCTTCACGCTCTCACGCTTCACTGCACTTCGTGCCCGCGAGCCACCCAGTACTCCACGCCGCCTGAAAGTTGTACCCGCCGATCGGCCCGTCCAGGTCCAGCACTTCGCCGGCCAGATACAGGTCCCGCCGGAGCTTGCTCTGCATCCTCCGCGAGTCGACCTCGTCGAGCGACACACCGCCCGCCGTCACTTCCGCCCTTTCGAAGCCGAGCGTTCCGGTGACCGGCACGCGGAGTCGCTTGATGGCCTGCACCAGCTTCGTTCGATCGTCGCGGCTGAGACCCGCCGCCTTACGATCGACCGGCTGGCCGGTCAGCGCGAGCAACGTCTCCGCGATGCGGTGTGGCAAATGAACCCCGAGGACGGTCGCGAGCTGTTTCTTGCCGGAGGCCAGCGACTCCGTTTGCAAGAACTGACCGAGCCCCGTTTCCGGCAGGTCGGGCAGAAGATCAGTTTCCAGTGCTAACGTCTTCGGCTCCGGGTGCCCGCTCACGACGCCGCTGACGTCGAGCGCCACCGGCCCGGTCAGACCGAAGTGCGCGAACAAAAGCGACCCGCGGCGGTTGGCGAGTCGCTTCTCACCGTGGCACACACACACGGCGACATCGGGCAGCGTCACCCCACGCAGCTCCTTCACCCACGCCGCGTCGGTCGTGATCGGCACGAGCGCCGGCCGCGGGGAGACGATCGTGTGCCCGAACGCCGCGGCGAAACGATAGCCGTCGCCCGTCGTGCCGCTGCCGGGGTACGACCTGCCGCCCGTGGTCAAGATGACGCGTTTCGCGGCCAAGGATCGCTGCGGCGTCGAGAGCGTGAAGCCGTCGTCGGTCGCCCTCAGATCGCTGACCGGCTCACCAAGCGCGAGCGTCGCGCCGCTCCGGTGGAGACGACGGAGCAGCGCGTCGAGCACGTCGAGGGCCCGGTTGCTGACGGGAAAGACTTTGCCCGTCGGCTCGACCTTGGTCGGGACCCCTTCGGCTTCGAAGAGCGCGATCGTGTCCTCGACGCTCAGGGCGGCGAGTGCGGAATGCAGGAACCGGCCGGGCGGGCCGTATGCCTCGACGATGCCGCGGTTATCCGTCGCCTGTGTGATGTTGCAGCGGGTGCCGCCGGACATCAGGATTTTGACGCCGGGCTTGCGGTTCTTCTCTAGAAGCAGGACGCGTCGGCCGAGTTCGGCCGCACGGAAGGCGGCAACCAAGCCCGCAGCCCCCGCGCCGATCACCACGACGTCCCAGGCAGTATCCATGCTCACCCGGCCGGCCCGAGCTCGGCGGCCGCCGCCCGCACCGCCCCTTCGATCAGCGACTCCCAGTTTGTCTCGTCCGGCATGAACGGGAAAGTCACGCCGCGCGAGCTGTTGACGACGGCGCCAAGTCCGTCCGGCCGAAACGCGCCCCGCACGTGCCCCGCGGTTGCGCCCTGCGCACCATAGCCCGGCACGAGGAACCAGACGTCCGAAAGCCGCCCGCGAAGGTCTTTGAGTTCGGCCGGATGCGTCGCGCCGACCACGGCACCGACGGTCCCCGGGGTCTCGCCGTCCCAGGCCGCGACCGCGTCCGCGACGTGCTGATAGAGCGGCCGGCCGTCGCACGTCAGGTCCTGGAACAGCCCCGCACCCGGGTTGCTCGTCCGCACCAACACGAATAGTCCGCGGCCGAGTTGCCGTGCCGCACTCAGGAACGGTTCGACGGCGTCGCTGCCGAGATAAGGGTTGATGGTGACGGCGTCGGCGTCGAAAGCCCGGAAGGCGGCGTCGGCGTACGCGGCGGCCGTCGACGCGATGTCGCCGCGCTTTGCGTCGAGGATCGTGACCAGGCCGAAATCCTTCGCCCGCCGCAGGACGTGCTCGAGTGCCACCAGACCGGCCGGGCCGCACGCCTCGAAAAAGGCGCTCTGCGGCTTCACCACGGGCACGATCGGCGCGACGATCTCCAGCACCCGGAGACAGAAATCCTCGTACGCGCCGGCGACGTCGTCGCCGTGCAGTTCACGCAGAGTTCGGGGCAGTGATTCGAACCGCGGGTCGAGGCCGACGCACAGGGCCGTTTTCTTGGCCCGGACGGCGGCGGAGAGGCGGTCGAAGAACGGGGTCATCGGCACT
>DATJGQ010000919.1:0-4006 GCA_035494815.1 Gemmataceae bacterium | reverse complement strand
TCCGCACGATCGGCGCCCCGCGGCCCGAGATCTTCCACCGCGGGACCGACGACGTTTACGTCACCGAGGGCCTGGTCAAGTTGTGCGAAACCGACGGCCAGCTCGCGGCCGTCTTGTGTGCGGAACTCGCGAAGATGGTGGCCGAGCGCGAGGCGGCGGCGCCCGCGTCGGTCCGCCGGCCCGAGCGGTTGCCGCCGATGAATGTCCCGGTCGCGTCCGACGGCTTCGCGGGCGCTCCCGATCAGACGCGGCTGCGCGAACTCGCCGACTACGAAAAACAGAAACGGCAACAGGCGCGGCAGGAGAAGCTTCCGCCGCCTGACCCGCAGACGCTGGCGAAGGATTATTTGCGCACTTATTTGTTACGAGCGGGTTATTCGCCGCAAGACATCGACCGGGCGGCCCCAGTCCTGCACGCGGCGGCGGCGAATTACGTGTTCGAGCAGCAGATGAACGCGGCGCTGCCGGGCGTTTCTCCCTCGAAATGAACCAGCAGTCAGCCCGCCGCGAGTGAGGCGCAGATCAACTCTTTGTCGTTGCGGACGAAGATGCAGCGGTTCGCGAAGGCCGGCACGCACCAGGTCACGTCGCGGCCCATCGTCTGGAACGTCGTGTCAAGCAGGTGCGCGCGGCCGAGTTCCTCGTATCCCTTAGGCGTCAGACTCGCGAGGATCAGGTCGCCCTTGTCGTTGTAGATCCAGCAGCGATCGCCCTGGTCGCCTTGCGGCGTGAGGAACGCGTTGACGGTCAGTCCTTTCTCGCCGGTCGCCTTCATGCTCTCCCAGACGTGCGACGCGTCGTCGAGCTTTACGCACCGCAGCTCGCCGAAGCCGCAGACGCCGTAGATGTAGCCGTCGCGAATGTACGGTGTGCACATGGCGGCGTGCAGGCCCTTGTCGATCTTCCGCAGGTTGGCGGCCTTCGAGTTCCACACCACCGTCGCGCCCGGTTTGTCGGCGTCGAGCTTGAGTAACAGCGACCCCTGATAGAACGACGAGAGCAACAACTTGTCGCCGGCCAGCACCGGCGCCGCGATCGCCACTTCCGGCCGCTGCGGCGAGCCTTCGACCGGATAATCGATCCCCCACAACTCCTTGCCGGTCGCGGGGTCGAAGCCGTAGACGCCCTCCGGCGTCCAGACGAGGGCCTGCCGTCGGCCGCCGGCGTCGATCATCCGCGGCGGCACATAGCCGATCTCCGGGGCGCCGCCCGGTCCGGGGATTTCCTGGACGCTCAACGGCTGCCAGGATTCAGTCTCTTTTCCACCGGCGTCCTTCTCTTTGACTTTGACTTGCGCCCGCCACAGTTCCTTGCCGGTGTCCTTGTTGAAGGCAACGACCGCGGTCCCCTGACCGCCGACGAGACAGATCAGGCGGTCGCCGTCGAGCATCGGTGAACTGGCCCAACCCCACACCGGGGGCCGCTTGCACGCGAACGTCTGCCGGAAGTTCACCGCCCAGACCGCGGCGCCGGTCGTCGCGTCCCACGCCCGCAGGTCGCCCATCGCGCCGAGCGTGTAGACGCGACCGCCGTCGACCAGCGGCGTCGCCCGCGGGCCTTGCGGGTAACTGATGCGATATGCGCAGTCGTATTTCTGCTCCCAGAGCACGGCGCCCGTCGTCGCGTCCAGGCAACGGACCCGCTCCGTGCCCGGGATGTCCTCTTTCGGCATGCTGCGATCGGGCACTTCAACCTTCTTCGTCTCCTGCCGGTCAGTGACATAGACGCGGCCGCCGGCGATCGCGGGGGAGGAGTAGCCCGGATCGACGGGCGCGCGCCAGAGGACTTTCGGGCCCCCCGCGGGGAGTCGATCGACGATGCCGGTCTCCCGCCAGATGCCGTCGCGGCGCGGGCCGCCCCATTGCGGCCATTCGTCGGCTCGCACGGCCGGCGCTTCAAGAACCGCAACCAGAACAAGCAGACGACGGATGATCTGCATGGCGATGAGTCCCGGCGGATATGTGGTCGAACTTCGGGATCGCAATAGCTCGCGTTTAAGGTGGAAAGCGAGCGGCCGACGACAGGAGTGGGATGAAATGGATTGATTCAGTGACGAGACGGATGTAAAACCATATGAAGCGGACTTGCCGCTCGCCGCCCAACCCGCCTGTGAGGGCTGCCGGTTTCCTCGGATGTCAGTCACCTCGCCGCATCCGCCAGAGAAAATGCCGGCGGAGCTGTGGACGTCGTTTGCCCGATTTTCCGGAAAAACACCCGTCCCCGCACGTTTTTGCCTTGCCATCTTAATTGGTTTAACATTAACTGGATAATCTGGACTAATCTCGGTGCGGTCCGGATTCGCTTCGGGACCATCGGGACGGGACCGGTCAAGACTCCGACCCGTTACCTGGATTCGCGCAATGGTTTGCTTGTCCGTCTAATCGAACTATCATTTACTGGACATCAGGGACCGAATACAGGACAATTGGGACTAAACAGGGTGCAGACCGGACTTGCCCTGGCAACTTTTTTGCGGGCGAGTGCGTCTAATCCGAAGGCTGACTTTCGGCTGACATCGCAAAGAGTACTTCTCCGGTTCTCGCGGGTGATTCGGCAGGATGTTGACGGCGCGGGACATCGGTCGCTGATTTCGCTCGGGTGGGCCACGGCCACTCGAGGAGTCTGAGAACACGACGGATCTTTCCCCCGCGGTACCCCGCCGGCTCGCCGCGGGCGGCTGGGCGTTGCCCAGGCCCCCACGGGCCACGCCGGTTTGGGCGATGTCGGAGTGTAATTCCCTCGCCCGCTATCGTCATCGTTTGTCCGAAGGAGGTCTGGTATGTCTCGTCGTCGGTCCGCGTTTACCCTCATTGAGCTGCTGGTGGTGATCGCCATCATCGCAGTACTCATCGGACTGTTGCTGCCCGCGGTCCAAAAGGTCCGTGAGGCCGCCGCCCGGGCGAAGTGCTCGAACAACCTCAAGCAGATCAGCCTGGGGGCGCACAATTACCAGTCGTCGCGCGGCTTCCTGCCGCCCGGGGCGAGTGACACCTACGGCGTCGGCACGCTAGCCCACCTGCTGCCGTACGTCGAACAGGACGCTCAGTTCCGCCTGTTCATGTTCGCGCCGAGGACCAACCCGCCGCTTTGGTACCAAGCCCCGAGTAACCCGGCGGACAACACCAACCGCGCCCCGGTCGGCAGCGGCACGTTCATTCCGCGGCCGCCGGCCCGGTACGGCGCCGAGGGCAATTTCAGCGTCTACCTCTGCCCGTCGGCCCCGGATTCGGCCAGCGGCCCGCCGATGATCGCCAGCTTCTACGGCTTCCCGCCGGACGACCGCCCCTCGGTCACGGGCAACTGCTCCGGCTACGGCTGCACGACCTTCCTGACCGGCGAACCGTCCCGCTACATCCTGGGCCGCGCCAACTACATGCCGTCGGTCGGTGACTGGCGCGTCAACCCCGTCGACAAGACCGACTGGAAGGGCGTGTTCTACTACAAGTCGCAGAACACGGTCGAGGGCATCAAGGACGGTTCGGCCTACACGCTCTTCTTCGGCGAGTGCGCCGGCGGCGGCAACCCGTTCAACGAGGTCGGCCCGCGGAACCTGCCGAACGTCAACGAGTGGTGCGGCTACGCCTGGGCCCACGGGCCCGGCCTGTGGACCGCCTTCGGCCTGGGTGACGGCGCCGACGGCGGCGCCAATGACTGGGGCGTCTTCTCCAGCTTCCACGGCAACCTGGTCCAGTTCTCCTACAGCGACGGGTCGGTCCGCGGCCTCCGCGACCCGAAGAACTTCAACTCGAACCCGCAGTTCCAGGTCCTCCGTGCCCTGGGCGGCAAGCAGGACGGTTTCGTCACGCAAGGAGTCGATTGAGGTTCTTTGGGATACGAATTCGCAGGAGGGACTTGCAACTATGACCCGACGTATCATCTGCCTGCTGTCCGTGTTCTCGCTAACGGTGGCTCTGGCGGGCTGCGGCAGCAGTTCGTCGTCTTCCGGCGGCGGCCCGTCGATCAAGAGTACCGGCGGCCCGCTTCCCACGGACGGGCCGGCGAAGAA
>DATJGQ010000918.1:0-5206 GCA_035494815.1 Gemmataceae bacterium | reverse complement strand
GACTCTTTGACCTGGAGGCGGGAAGCCGAAACTATGGACTTCCCTCCTTCCCCGCGGAGCGTCCATCGGCCGACGGCCGGACCGCCCGCCGGGCATACGAAATCCATCAGCAGCCACTTCACGCTACCATCCGGCCACCGGGCCAACGGTTCGGTTTGGAGCGCGACCCGCCGGCTGTCGGCGCCGACGAGTGACAGCCGGTCGTCATTGCGGAGCTCGCCCCGCGGGAAGGGAATTCCGACGGTGACGGGCTGCGAAGACAAGGCGGTGCCGTGAACGAACAGCGGCACGGCCAGCGTCCTGGCCTGTTCAGACCCGCCGACCTTGCGGCGCGGCGCGATCCGCAATCTGTCGATCGTTTGGGTCGCCATGAGTTGGTCTATCTTCGTAAGACGGTCGCGGACTCAGAGCCGCGACTGTGAGGGAGCGGGGCGAGAGTCGAGTCGATGCCGATGAGCCGAACTCGCACTTACGACATCGGCAAGCGAATCCCCTGCCAGAAGTCGGAGTCGTGTGTCACGTCGGCGACGCCCGGCCAGCCAATCGTCGGGCCGAAGTTCGGTGCGTCCGACGCGCCGGCCAAAGCGGCGAGGAACCGGGCGATGGTGGTACCGTCCGCCGGCGAGTCGGCGATGGAGTTGCTGGCGCCTGTACTGCGGCTGAATGATGACCAAATGCCGGCGCCATGCCCAGGGTCACTGGACCCGGCGGCCCCCAGCGGCGCGGTAAAGTTTGCCGCGGTTGTGAAGTCGCCCGCCGTTATGACCGGCCTGGCCTCGGGCGCCGGCGCACTCGCGGTGAGGGCGGCGGATGCCGCCGCTTGGCACAGCGGGCAGTTGCAGCCGACCGAGTGCCGCACCCCCACGGGCAGCGCCTCCTGCATGACGCCGGCGGCGGCGTGCTCCAAGCCCATCGCGTGGCCCATCTCGTGGGCCACCACGCTCAGCAGGTCCACTCGGCCGGCGACTGCCGGGTCGACCGAACCCGAGAACTCCTTGTCGTCGGCTGGCGTCGCGTCGATGAACCAGCCGTGGCCGGCGGCGTTCACGTCGATGTAGATGACGCCGGTGGTCGTCGCCCCGAGGTCCGTGTTCGGCAGGTCGGCGATACGGAATTCGACACTCTTCAAGGCATCCAGCGACGCTGCGTCCATGCCCGTGGCGGCCCAGCGCGCCTCGGCCGCCGAAACGATCGGGGCCAACTCCTCTGGCGTGAGGGCCGGCTCCGACGCGCCGACGACCTCTTCTCCGGCCAGGACCAGCAAGCCGCTGTCGTCGTTGAGGATGGTCCCCACCCCCTGGCTCTTGGTCATCGGCGTGTTCGCGTTCGAGAGATTGACGAAGAAGGTCTCGTTGGACTCTTGCATGAGATCGCCGTTCACGTTCACGGTGATCGTCTTGCTGGTCTGCCCGCCCTGGAAGACCAAGGTGCCGCTCGCGGCGGCATAATCGCCCACGAGGACCATGCTGTTGGCAGTTCCGTCGGCCGTGGCGTAGTTCACGGAGATCGTGCGGCTTGTCGGGCTCGACAAGGTCACCGTGAAGGTGAAGGGGGTGGTGCCTAAGTTGCCCTCGTTGGCCGACACGTTCGTGATGCTGAGAGTCGGCGGTGTCACGGTGAACGTCACCGTGCCCGCGTTGGACAGGGCTCCGCTGGGGTCGCGGGCCTTGTAGGTGAAGCTGTCCGGGCCGTTGTAAGCGGCGGCCGGCGTATAGGTGTAACTGCCGCTGCTATTGAGCGTCAGCGTGCCGTGCGCCGGCCCGGTCACTAGGACCGCGGTGAGAGCGTCGCCGTCCACGTCCGTGTCATTGGCCAGCACGCCCGGTGCGGCCAGGGTGAGGGGAGCCTCCTCGGCGGTGGTGTAGCTTTCATTGGCAGCCACCGGCGGGTCGTTGACCGGGGTGACAGTCAGTGAGACGGTGCCGACGCCGGACAGGGCGCCGCTAAGGTCGCGGGCCTTGTAAGTGAAGGAGTCGGCGCCGTTATAGTTGGCCGCGGGATTGTAGGTGAACGAGCCGTTGGCGTTCAGCGCCAGGGTGCCGTGGGCCGGGCCGGCCACCAGCACCGCCGTGAGGGCATCGCCGTCTACGTCGCTGTCGTTGCCTAGCACGCCGGGCGCGCTGACTGTCAGCGGCGTGTCCTCGGCAGTGGTGGAGTTATCGTTCGCCGCCACCGGAGGGTCATTCACCGGAGTGATGGTCAACGAGACGGTAGCCACGCTGGAGAGGGCGCCGCTGGGGTCGATGTCCCGGTAGGTGAAGAAGTCGGATCCGTTGTAGTTGGGCGCCGGCGTATAGGTAAATGTCCCGTCCCAGGTGACGGTCCCGTGGAGGGGACCTTCTACCAGCAAGGCGTTAATGGGGTCGCCGTCCACGTCGAAATCGTTGGCCCGCACGCCGGGGGCGGCGACCGTCAACACGGTGTCCTCGGCCGTGGTGTAACTGTCGTTGACCGCCACCGGGGCATCATTGACCGGGGTGATCGTCAGGGAGACGGTGGCCGGGCTGCTGTTCAGGGCCCCGTCGTTTGCCATGTAAGTGAACGAGTCACTGCCGTTGTAGTTGGCCGCCGGCGTGTAGGTGAACGAGCCGTCGGCGTTCAGCGTCACGGTCCCGTGGGCCGGGCCGGCCACCAGCACCGCCGTCAGCGGACTGCCTTCCACGTCCGTGTCGTTGCCGAGCACGCCGGGGGCGCTGATCGTCAGGGACGTGTCTTCCGCGGTGCTTTGACTGTCGTTCGCGGCCACGGGGGCGTCGTTCACAGCCGTCACCGTCAGCGAAACGGTGGCGGTGTTGCCGTCGAGGCTGCCGTCGTTGGCCTTGTAAGCGAAGGAGTCGCTGCCGTTGTAGTTGGCCGCCGGCGTGTAGCTGAAGCTGCCGTCGGCGTTCAGCGTCAGGGTGCCGTGCGCGGGGCCGCTCACCAACACCGCCGTCAGGTTGCCGCCGTTCGCGGAGGTGTCGTTGCTCAGCACCCCGGGCGCCGGCAGGGTGAGGGCGGTGTCCTCGCTGGTGGTGTAGGTGTCGTTGTTGGCCGCGGGCCCGATGATCGGGGCGTACTCGATCGCCACCGATTGGAGGGTGGGCGTCTGGTCCGGGCTGGTCGTTGCCAGGTCGGCGCGGTACTGCAGGTAGCGTGTGCTGCCGCCGATCGACGCACCCGAGTTTGCGAGCGTAATCCAGTCGGTCCAGGTGCCGTCGGGCGTCGCTGTGTTGCCCCTGCGCACGCTCATGGCCAGGCTCGTCCCCGACGGCAGGCCCGCCGTCCACGAGGCATCAACCCATGTGGCCATCCCTCCGGCGTCCAGGACACGGGACAGGTAAGTGCCCGAGGCGGCGTACGGCGTCATCCGCATCCAATCGACCGTCAGAGCTCCGCCGCCGACGTTGGCGTCGCTCCCCATGGGCCGCATCGAACTCGTGACCGCCAGGTTGTGGGAGGCGACCGGCGCCCCATCGATGAAGTAATTGACGCTGGTTGCGGTCCAGTCAATCCGGAAGCGGTGCGGCCCGCCCAGCAGGCCGGAGGCTAGTTGCGTGTCGATGCTGCCGCCGCCGGTGCCGGGACCGGCGGTGCGGGCCCAAAGCCCCCCGCCCGACATGGTGCTGAACATCGCATACAGACCCGTGCTGAGGTCGTTGGCGAAGCCGGCATGCTGGAACGGGAAGTTGCTGAACGTCGCCAGGAACTCCAGGGAGTGGCCCGGCCCGTACAGGGTGTTGGTCCGCAGAAATGCGCCGTCCACGACCGCCACTCCGCCGGAGACGGTGACCGCGCCGCCACCGGACCAGGCCGTGCCCATCCAGTCCCCCGTCACGGCCGTGCCGGAGAAATCGGAGCCCGCGGCCGGGTTAAGGCTGACCTCGCCGTCGCCCGTCTGCACCACCGCCGTACCCGCGTCCGTCGTCCCGCCGCCGAAATCCGCGGCCATCGTGTCGTTGAAGGTGAGATACGGCTGCGTCGTGAACGACCAGGTGATGTCGGAGCCGACCGGCGTGCCGTCCGCGCCCGTCACGCTGCCCGAAACCGTCACCTGGTACACCTTGTTTACCGTCAGGGCCGCGCTCGGCTGGAGGGTGGCCGTCGAGCCGGCGTAGCTGACCGTGGCCGGCACGTCGCTAGTGGCCCCGGCCGCGCGGAGGCGCACGGTCGAAGTGTTGACAGTCGTCGGATCCAGCGGCCGATGGAACGTAGCCGTGACGGGAGTGTTAACGTTCACTCCCGTGGCGTCGGGCCCCGGCGTCCGGGCGGTGATGGTCGGCACCAGGGTATTGCTGAAGACGACATCGACCCAGTAGTTGTTCCCATTGAATGTGCTATTCGGGAAGCCCGCCGAACCCGAGCGGAATACCCCGTTCCCGCCTGCCGCTGCGTTGGAGAGGGCATGCAGCACGCCGGAATCGACCCCCGACGACGAAAAGTAGGCGGTGCTAACGGAGAAGTGGCCGTTGGGGTCGAAGTAGGAGGCGACGTAGGTGGTGTTGGCCTGGATCTGCACCGGCTGCGCGAAATCGACCTGCTGCCAGCCCGAGGCGGTCTCCGACGTGAACGTCGCGCTGGCCAGCAGCGTGCCGGAGGTCGTCCAAAGGTCCCCCACGTGCGTCCCGCTGTTGCCCGGGCCCTTGTAGAACCGAATTCCGGTGATGTATCCGGCGTTGTCGGAACGGAACTTCACCCCCAGTTCCTGCGGGCTGGAGTCGGAGTCCGCGGCGACGGCGGGCGTGGTGCTGGAGGGCCAGATCGTCGCGTTGGCCACTACCGAGGAAACCGTGACCTGGACGCCGGCCGAGGCCGTCTCGAGGTTGCCGCTATCGTCGACGGCTCGGCTCTTGAGCGTGTACGGGCCGGCCGCGCTCGGCACCCAGGTATAGCTCCAGTTCGATCGGCCGGTGGCGGGGTGCCAGGTCGCCCCCCCGTCGGTCGACACCTCCACGCCCGCTACGACTCCGCCTCCGGAATCGGAGGCCGTGCCTGAGATCGTGACATTGGCTCCCGCCACGAAGGTGGTCCCGGCCGCCGGCGAATTGATCGTCGAGGCGGGCGGCGTCACGTCGGTCGAGGCGGTGGCTGTCGCCAACCCGGTCTGGAGGCCGGCGGGCTGTACCCCCATGTCGGCGAACAGGTTCACCGTCGCCTGCTGCATGGCGAGGTCGGGCGTGGTGGCGGTGCCGTTGTGTTTCCTGTCCAGACCCCAGGACCACTGGACCGT
>DATJGQ010000917.1:0-3391 GCA_035494815.1 Gemmataceae bacterium | reverse complement strand
GTGAACGTGTCATCCCATAGGGCGACGTTCGCGGCCTGCCGGGCGCGGGCGATGATGGCGCGCATGACCTCGTGGCCGGTCGCGTCGCCGAGGGCGTGGACGATCCGGGCGTGACTATGACCACCTTCGCGGGTCAGCGCGAGCTGCCCGCCTTCCAGGTCGAACTGCGTGCCCCAGCCGACGAGGTCGTGGATCTGCCGCGGCGCCTCGCGGACGACGAATTCGACCACATCGCGGTCGCACAGCCCGGCGCCGGCGGTGAGCGTGTCCTCGACGTGGTTCTCGAACCGATCCTCCGGCGCCAGCACCCCGGCGATGCCGCCCTGGGCGTAGGCCGAGTTCGATTCGTCGATCCGATCCTTGGTGACAACCAGCACCTCGACGTTCGCGGGCACGGCCAGAGCGCCCCGCAATCCCGCGATGCCGGCGCCGATGACCAGTACGTCGGTGAACCGATGCGCGGTCGACTTCGGGCCAAACGGAACCAGATAACGACGGGGAGTCATGGCGATCACTCGCACGGGTGGGCCGCGGTTATGATAGCCGCCCTCCGCCGCCGCGGACGTGGCGTCAGCAAAACGGACCTTGCTTGACGGATGTCCATCCCAGATAGTATTTCTGACCTCAGCGAAGGAACGAGCCAACGGTCGGACGCCGATGCTACTCGCCGGGTTGAGGAGCGCACCGCCGGTGGAGCTGAATCGACTGTATCAGGGAGACTGCGTCGCGGGTCTGGAGCGTTTGGAGGCCGGTACGGTCGACCTGGCTTTCGCCGACCCGCCGTTCAACATCGGCTACGACTATGACGTCTACGACGACCGCTCCGACGCGGAACAGTACCTCGACTGGACGCGAAAGTGGGGACAAGCGGTTCGTCGCGTCCTCAAGCCGACCGGCACGTTCTGGCTCGCCATCGGCGACGAATACGCCGCGGAACTCAAGCTGATTTTTCAAAAGGAACTCGGCTTCACCTGTCGAAGTTGGGTGATCTGGTACTACACGTTCGGCGTCAATTGCACCAAGAAATTCAGCCGCAGTCACGCTCACCTGTTCCATTTCGTTGTCGACCCGAAGCGATTTACCTTCAACAACATGGACCCGGCCGTGAGGGTCCCGTCCGCGCGACAGCTCGTGTACGCGGACGCCCGGGCGGATTCGAACGGTCGTTTGCCGGACGACACATGGATCCTGAGACCGCAGGACTTGCCGGATGGGTTTCAGGCTCACGAAGACACGTGGTACTTCAGCCGCGTCTGCGGCACGTTCAAGGAGCGCGCCGGCTGGCACGGCTGCCAGATGCCCGAGCAACTGCTCGGCCGCATCATCCGCGTGTCGAGTAACCCCGGCGACTTGGTCCTGGACCCGTTCGGCGGGAGCGGCACGACGCTGACGGTCGCAAAGAAACTGGGCCGCCGGTGGCTCGGGTTTGAGTTGTCGTCCGCTTACGCCGCCCAGGCGCAGGCGCGACTGGATGCGGCGCGGGAGGACCAGCCGTTAGAAGGGGCCGAAGATCCCCGGGTGAGCGCGCCGCGGACGCCCCGGCGGCCGCGCACCCGCCGCCGACGCGGCGGAGACCCTGATCTGTTTTATCCCGCCCGGTAGGCGTTATCGTCCCACCATCTCCGGCCCCAGCCGTCGGAACAGTTGCAGCCAGTCGCGGTAGATCGACTGCCCCATTGTGATCGTCTTGTCCTCCCGTCGCTGGTCGAGTTGTTCGATCGTTTGTCCGTCGTAATGGCCCATCCAGCCGCAGGCGTGCTCGCGGGAGCGTTTCAGAAACGCCTCCACGTCGGCGATCGGGCAGGACAGGTTGAACGTTTCCTCGATGACGACCGGTTTGCCGACGGCGAAATGTTTGAGTCCCGTGATCGCCTCGTCGACTTTGCCCGTCTTCGGGTAGATGTGCACGCTGACGAAATCCAGTTCCGGCGCGACTTTCTCGGGGAGGAAACCGGACAAGTGATGTAACTCGGGCGTCCACGGCAACAGGCCGACGGTGATCAGCGTCCGCCGGTCGTGTTTGCGAATCGCGGCCGAGAGGGTCTTGATCCATTGCCGGGCGATTTCCTCGCGCGGCCGGCCGGCCGGGTCGAGCGCGATGAATTGGACGAAGTCGTACCCGCCGAACGGCTTGCCGGACATCCATTCGCCGTGCTTCCGCTTGCCGCCGGGCGAGACCGGTTCGTTCATCAGGTCGTAGCAAAACACGGCGGGGCTGGCGGCGCAGCGCTCGGCGATTGCCTCCCAAAAGTGAGCCTGCACTGTCCAGCGATCTGCTTCGCTAAGGCCGTCGTACCAGGGCGGGATGTCCGCCTTGCGGTAGCAGCCGAGGCCGGTCAGGTCGAGGTAGAGGCCCGTCTGTTCGGCGAGAGCGAGCAGTTTGCCGAGGCGGTCGAGCGCCGCGGCGTCGGGTTTGTCCGCCGCCGTCATGAACTTGCCGACTTGCAGGTGGACGCGGACGACATTCGCACCGAGCGCCTTCATCGCCCGGAAATCGGCCTCGACGGTCGGCCACTCGCCGGCCCAGAAGTCCTCGATGAGCCGGCCGGCGTTGCCGTAGTTCAGGCCCCACGGGCGGAACGGCGTCGTGGTGCCGGCGAGGAGGAAGCCTTTCTTGTCGGCGGCGATTTCGATGCGCGGCATGGCGGCCGGCGGGGCGGTGGCGACGATTGCAAGCAACATGCTCAGCATGAGTCGGCCTACTTAGTGGTATGGGCCAATTGCCCAGACCGAGTCAAGCGCCTCTGAATTACCTGTGAGCCATCTGACCTGCGAAGAATCATCGCTGTCTCGGTTACGGAAACCAAGCCAAAGTACTCTGGCGTCGAGACTCGCCCCGACAGGCGATCAAACAATGAGTCGATGACATGTTGCACGACAAGGCCGTCTTCTTCGACACGCCACGTGAAATGATAGACCTGCGGCGGTGCGTCCGGACCAAATACGAAGTCAGATTTGGTGGCCGAGTGATCGGGGCCGAAGGTCAAATGAGACGTACGAATCGTCGTGACCGCTGGGTCCTCTGCGGATTCTTCGACCCAAGTCCCCACCAGCGCTTGTTCGGCCGGCGTCAGAGGTGGCTGTGCGGTGAGCCATCGAAGGCAAAGGGCCGTGACGAGTATTACGACGGCCAGAAATGCCCTGCGCATTTTCGGCAAGTATCGAACAGTCATGACCGTCAGCCTCGTCTTTTTGTAGCCGCGGGCCTTAGCCCACGCCGGCTAAAGCCCGCGGCTACAAAATCTATCTGCTAGTATCCCGCATCGAAACCTGTCACGAAAGCCTTTCGCAACTGATTCCTTGACCGGCGAATGCGCGTCGGGTACCTAGGGGATGCTCTGACCAACCGACACCAGGGAGTCCGTCTCATGTCGCGCCACGGCCAGCCCCT
>DATJGQ010000916.1:0-4800 GCA_035494815.1 Gemmataceae bacterium | reverse complement strand
CACCAAACACCAAACACCAAACACCAAACACCAAACACCAAACACCAAACACCAAACACCAAACACCAAACACCAAACACCAAACACCAAACACCAAACACCAAACACCAAACACCAAACACCAAACACCAAATACCACCTCTCAAGTCGCGCAAACCCTGCGGTCGATACCGGATATACGGTATGTCCCGATTATCCGGCCGCGCTGCGGGGGCGCTATGGCACTCTCGTCCGTTTCGATCCGTCGCAACCTGAGTTACGCCATCACCTTGGGTATGGCCGCAACGCTGTTGGCCTCCCTCGGCTGCACGCGCCGGTTCTATCGCAACGCCACCGACCGCGAGGTGGAACAGGTCCTGACGGAAAAAAACTGCTTTGACCAATGGCGGATCGAGCAGTGGCACGCCTATCCGGACCCGATGGCCCGCTTCGCCGATCCGACCAACCCGGATCGGCCGCCGATGCCGCCCGACGACCCCGGGGCGGAGATGCTCAGCCCGAACCCGCAACGGCCCGGCAAGTGGGGCGTCGGCTTCGCGGAAGGGACCGGCTACCTCGACATCATGGCGAACTGGGACGCGGCCAATCGCGCGAACGCGGCGGAGGAAGCGCAGAAGGAGTCCGGTGCGACAACGCCGGCCACGCCGCCCGCGCCGGTGCCCGTCGCCGCCGGCGCGTCGTGCGATCCGCTTAAACCCGAACGGCCCTACCTGATCAACCTCGAACAGTCCGTCGAGCTCGGCGGCTTTAACAGCCGCGAGTTCCAGGACCGCCGCGAAGATCTGTATCTCACCGCGCTGCCGGTGACGCTCGATCGCTTCTCGTTCGCCGCGCAGTTCCTGCTCGCCGGCGAGGCGTTCCGCCAGTGGGCCGGATCGGAGTCGCCGGTGGGCAAGCAGAACAACTGGACCGCAATCAACAACGTCGGCGTTTCGAAACTGTTCCCGACCGGCGCGCTGTTGCTGCTCGACTTCGCCAACCGCACGGTCGTCGATTTCGTACACTCGCCGCGGACGATCAGCCAATCGACCGCGACGCTGGATTTGATCCAGCCGCTGTTGCGCGGCGGCGGGCGGGCGGTGACGCTCGAACCGCTCACGCAGTCCGAGCGCGACCTGCTCTACCAGATCCGCAGTTACGCCCGCTTCCGCAAGGAGTTTTATGTCTCGATCGCCGGCGGCGGCGGCGGCAGCATCACCGGCGGCGCGTTCGTGCCGCAAGGCGTCGTCGTCCAGAGCACCGTCAATGCCAACGCGGGCGTGACCGGCTCGGGCCTGCTCCCGGGCATAATTCCGGGCGCGCAACTGAACGGCGTCAACCCGCAGATCCTGCCCGGCGTCGCCGGCCGGCTCAATCTGAACCGCGCCATCCCGCCGTCCGCGGCCGGCTACCTCGGCACGATCCTCGAATACGCCCAGATCGCCATCGACGAGGAGAACATCGCCGCGCTCGAACGCTTCCTGCGACTCTTCCAGGCGTTCAAGGAGGGCGGCGACGTCTCGCAGTTGCAGGTCGATCAGGTCGAGCAGCAGTTGCTGCAGGGCCGCAGCACGCGGCTGACCGACGAACAGCAGTACGGCAATGCGATCGACAGTTTCAAGATCCAGTTGGGCCTGCCGACGGCGCTGCCGTTGCAACTGGAGGACTCGCCGCTGCGGCCGTTGATCCGGCAGTTCCGCCGCTACGAACAGATCTTCCGGCAGTTCGACGAAGTCACGCAGGTGTCGGCCGGCCTGGGCAACGTCGACGCGGGGCGACTCCGCGGCGAGTTGCGGCGGCTCGTGCAGGAAGCCGCGATCACCCGGGGCACGCGGTTCCAGGAATCGTTCGCGGCGCGGTGGGCCGAGATCGAGCGCGTCTCCGCCGACGATTTGGCCGCGCGGCTGCGGCGGTTCGCCGAGGAGCGGCGGCGACTGCTCGACCGGAAGGCCGACTTCGAACGCACCGGTCAAACGCTGCCCGAGGCCGACCAACAGCGGCTCACGCAGATCGAGCGGGACGAAGATATGGCCGAGTTCGAGCAGGCGCTGCGGGAGTACGAAGCTCGCCCCTGGCAGAACGAAGCGACCGACGTCCGCCGCCGGCAGATCCAGACGACGCGGTTCCGCATCACCATCAACGCATTCGACCTGCTTCTGGGCGAAGCCCGCAACGAACGGCTGGCGGGCCTCCGCGAGAGCTGGCCGCCTTTGCCGTCGTTGTGTGTGGACGGGACGAACATCCTCACCGCGACCGAGGACCAGTCGTTCGCCACCGTCTCCCGGGCGACCGTGGCGAATCGGCTGGACCTGATGAATGCGCGGGGGCAACTCACGGATTCCTGGCGGCAAATCGCGGTTTTCGCAAATTCCTTGCTCGGAACGGTCAATGTCCACTATCATTTAGGTAGTGCCTCGCCACTGGGTCAGTCCCGGCCGTTCGCCCTCGGGGGGAGTCGATACGACCACGAGTTAATCCTCGATTACTCGCTCCCTCTGGTCCGGATGACGGAACGGAACAACTACCGAGCCAGCCTGATCGCGTTCCAGCGCCAGCGGCGGGCGACGATGGAAGCCGAAGACCTGGCCGTGCAAACGGTCCGCGGGGAGGTCCGTCAGTTGCGGGTGCTGGCGGAGAACTACCGCATCCAGCAGCGCCAGGTCGAGCTCGCCTACCTGACGGTGGAGAATTCGCTCGATACACTGAGAGCCCCACCCGCCGCCGGCTCGCAGCAGAGTACGGCCGCCGCGGCCGCCGCCCTGACCAACCAGCTGCTGAGCGCCCAGGCCCGCGTGCCGACCGCCCAGAACGCCTTGCTGACCAACTGGATCAACTTTTTGAACACGCGGCTGCAACTGTACCGCGACCTCGAACTGATGCCGATCGACTCCCGTGGAGTTTGGACTGATGACCGAGCAACCCGTGACTGTGACAGCACCTGCGAGCAACCTCCCGCCGGTCCTCAAGGCCCAGGCCAGCCCGAACGGGGGCAGCTTGAACGGCTCCCCGAGCCACGCCCCGGCACACCGGGACAAACCCCGCCGCAGTAGGCTCTCCCGCCGGCTCACGCTCGGCGGCATCATCGTCGGCCTGATCGGCGTCGCCGGATTCTTCTACTGGCTCACGACCCCCGCCAAGGCGCAGCGGACCGACCTGATCCTGGAAAAGGTCAAATTCGAGCCGCTCAACCTGACGGTCGTCGAGCGCGGCGCCCTCGAAAGCGCCGACAACCGCGAAGTCGTTTGCCGCGTCAAGGCCGGCACCAAGACCCAGGCGCTGACGATCAAGTGGGTCATCGACGACGGCGCCCAGGTCAAGCAGGGCGAGCGGCTCATGGAGGTCGACGACTCCGCCCTGCAGGATAGCCTCAAGGCAGAAAAGATTCTCTTCGACCAGGCCAAGGCCGCCTGGATCGCCGCCGAGGAACAGTACAAGATCACCCTCAGCCAGAACGAGACGGACATCAAAACCGCTGAGGTGGACTTACAGCTCAAGCGGATCGACCTCGAGAAGTACCAGAAGGGCGACTACCCGAAAGACCTCAAGGTTGCTGAAGGCAATATCAAGATCGCCGAATCCAACGTGGAACAGCAGCGCGACCGGGCGGCGTGGGCCCAGCGGATGGTCAAGAAAGGCTACCAAACCGTCAGCCAGGCCCAGGCCGAGCAGTCGAAGTTGGAGAGCATGGAAATTGACTTGGCAAAGGCGAACGAGGAGAGGCGCGTCCTCACCGATCCGAAATTCGGCATGAAGGAACGGAGTGAGACGGACCTGCGGAACAAGGTCGCTGAGGCCGAGCGGGCGCTGGCCCGCGCAAAGCTCCAGGCCGCCGCCAAGGAGGTCACGGCCGACAGCGACCGGCAGACCAAGAAGTCGGTCTACGAGCAGGAGCAGGACAAATACGAAGACATCGAGGACCAGATCCGCAAGTGCATCATCACCAGCCCGCAGGACGGCATGGTGGTCTACTACGTGAGCGAGCAGAGCCGCTACGGTTCCGGCAGCCAGCAGTCGATCATCGCCCAGGGCGAGCCGGTCAAGGAAGGGCAGAAGCTGATGCGCATTCCCGACCTGCGGCGGATGCTCGTCAACACCAAGGTGCACGAAGCGATGGTGTCGCGGATCAAGGGCGACATTTGGCAACCGACCGGGTTCGTGGACACGTTGCGGGCCGCCATGATGTTCACGCCCGACGGGTTGACCCGGCTGCTGAACCAGCACGCCATCCCCGACATCCGCGAGCGGATGCGCGATTACGAGATGAAGCGCGTGTATAACGGCATGCGGGCGACCGTCCGGATCGACGCCTTTCACGACCACGTCCTGCAAGGGCACGTCAAGAGCGTGGCCACCGTCGCCAGCCAGCAGGACTGGATGACGGCGGACGTGAAGCTCTATCAGACCATGGTGTCGATCGACGAATCGCGCGACGGTCTCAAGCCGGGCATGAGCGCCGAGGTCACGATTTACGTCGAGGGCACCGGCGAACAGGTGCTGACACTGCCACTTCAGGCCGTCGTCGGCGGCGCCGAGATGGGCCGGCTCCGCAAGGTCTTCGTGATGGACGGCCCCACGCCGCGCGAACGGGAAGTCACACTAGGCCTGAGCAACGAGCGCGTCGTCGAGGTCAAGGACGGGCTCAACGAGGGCGAGGTGGTCGTGCTCAACCCGCGCGTCCTGATCGGCGACAAAGCCAAGACCCGCCAGGCCGGCGACGTGGACCGCGGCGTGACGACCGAAGGCGGTAGCGGCGGCAAGGGCAAGGGCAAAGGCAAGGGCCGCGGCCAGGGCAAGGGCTTCAAAATCGACGACATGCCCCCG
>DATJGQ010000915.1:0-4247 GCA_035494815.1 Gemmataceae bacterium | reverse complement strand
CCGTTCCGGATAAAAAGGCCGTCCTTTGCCGGGTCCCGCATATTTCGCGTATTCGGCTTCCGCCTTCTTCGCGTATTCGGGCGTCAGCCGGTGCTCCGTGTCCGGAGCGATCAGGAGGGTCATCGGGATGTCGAGCGGTTTCAACCGGGCTTCGATGTTCTTCGCCGCTTGAAGTTGCGGGTCGTTCGCCCCGGCGTAGGCGACGACCGGCACCATGGCAGCGTTCTCCGCATAGTCAACGGCGTCGTAGATGTGGAGGCACTTCTCGACGTAGGAAGGGAGCGGGTTCGGCAAGTCGCGGACGTAACCGCGCGTCGTCGTGAAGCCGGCGCCCGGGCCGATCACCGACCACCAATCCGGGTGATGCAAGCCGAGGTGCCAAGCGCCGGCGCCGCCCATTGAAAACCCGCGAAGGACGAGCCGGTGCCCGTCGTACGTGTAGCGGCCGCGCGCCTCGCGCTCGGTCGTCATATAGGCGTTCATCGCCTCGAACACGTCCTCCTCTCCGGCCCAACGGTAGGCATTGTTTCCGCGACCATAGATGTCGAGCTGGATGAAGTCCTGGTCCGCCGGGGCGGCCTTGCCACGAAACGCGTTGAGAAACTTGACCTCTGTCAGCGTCGCGTCCCGTCCATGGAGCACCACGTCGAGCCGCCACAACTTCGACGGATCCTTGCCGTAATCCGCCGGCGCCGTTATGGCGTAGGGCTGAACCGAGCCATCGATTTTCGACCGGTAGGCACGTACGACGCTTTTGCCGGTGGTCTTTCGCCAGGCCGCTTCGTTCGCGGTCCCGAGTTGCTCGGCCCGCTTCAATCCGTCGTCGAGCACCGCGGCGGTCCACTTCGCAGTGTCGCCGAACCATTCGTTGTGCCGCGACACCCACTCGACGGCCTTGGCGTAGATTTCGACCTCCGCGAGCACGTCGTCCGCGATGCGCTTGCCTCGCAACTGATCGAGCGCCGCCTTGAGCCGCGCGGCCTTGTCGTCAATGATGCGTCGCGCGGCGTCGTCCGGCGGGCGGATCTCGTTCGCCTTGTTCTTGGCCTTTGCTTGCTTCGCCGGCTGCTGGGCGGAGACGACGAGGGGTAGCCAGCCGATGAGACCGACCAGCAGAAGAGTGCGCGTTCGCATGGGACACCGCAGCGGGTGAGGAATCTAGCCGTTCCGCATGACGATACCCGCCCCGCCGCCGGACGGCAACCGGCGCCTTGTACGCCGACGCGGCCGGACATAAAACTCACGTATCGCGCCTCAGAATTCACTCAGGAGGAATGACAGTGATGATCTCCCGAACCTGCTGGCCCCTGCTCTCCCTCGGACTGCTGCTCGTCGTGCCGGTGATCATGATGGCCGCGGCCGGCCCCGCCGGCGCGCAAGGTTCGTATAAACCCCACCACCAGATCAACCCGAAGAACCCCCAGGTCTTCTTCGACATCTCGATCGACAACAAGCCGGCCGGGCGGATCGTGATGGAACTGTTCGCGGACACCTGCCCCAAAACCGCCGAGAACTTCCGCGCCCTGTGCACCGGCGAGAAGGGCAACGGCAAGAGCGGTAAGCCGCTGCACTTCAAGGGCTCGTCCTTCCACCGGATCATCCCGGGCTTCATGTGCCAGGGGGGAGATTTCACCCGCGGTAACGGCACCGGCGGTGAATCGATCTATGGCGAAAAATTCTCCGACGAGACGTTCCAGGGCAAGGCGGGCAAACACTTCGGCCCCGGCACCCTGTCGATGGCGAATGCGGGACCGAACACCAACGGCTCGCAGTTCTTCATCTGCTCCGCGGATACGTCCTGGCTCGACGGCAAGCACGTCGTCTTCGGGCAGATCGTCAAGGGCTACGAAGTGGTCAAGGCGATGGAAGCCGTCGGCTCGCGGAGCGGGCAGACGAGTAAGACGGTGACGATCAGCGACTGTGGAAAGGTTGACGAGAATCAGGCGGAGAAGCATTGATCATCCGCTTGCGGCTATGCGGGCGCTCACCGCATAGCCGCGAGCGGCACTCATCTCATCCCGGCGCCGGTTCGATTTCCGCCGTCATCGACCCCTTACACCGCGGAATCCCCGGATCCGGCCCATAGGCGTGGATCTGGTCCTGCTTCAACTCCGCATGCTCTCTGGTGGTCGTGAAGACGATCGCCCGCCCCGTCGTGTCCACTTCGGCGGCCAAGAGAAAGCCCTTCGGCTCCGGATAGCCGAACAGCTGCTTGAGCATGCGAATGACGTATTCGTAGGAGTGATCGTCGTCGTTGATGAGGACGACGTTGTACGGCGGCTGCTGGCGGACCTTTTCTTCCCGCTTCGGCCGGACGATCGGTTCGGGAATGGTCGTGGTGTCGCTCATAGTGGCCAAACCACATCGCGGAACGGCGCCGTCACTCCGGCTCCGCGGCCAGGGCCGTGGCCCCGTGTTCGTCCGTCCCCGCGGCGGAGACGCTGGCGAGGGCGTCGAGGCGACCGAAGCACACCAGGGCGATGTCGTCGTTCTGGGCGCGGCCGAGCGAGTGCTTGCGGACCGCGTCGAGGACGGCCTTACCGATATGATCGGGACGGTATGGCTTGCCCGCAAGGGCGGTTTCGCCGAGTGCGGCCGCGCGGATGCCGTCGAGCGTGAACGGCCGATTGTCCACACTCAGCGCGTCGCTCACTCCGTCCGTATAGAGCATTACGCAGTCGCCCGGCTGCAGATCGATTTTGACCGAATCGAACTTCGTCCCCTCGACGATGCCCAACGGCAGCCCGCACCGTTCGTTGGGGATCGCCTCGTCCAGCGTCCACGCCTGCCGGCGAAAGATCAGCGGCGTCATGTGGCCGGCGTTCAGGACCGTGACGGCGTTGCGCGACGGGTCGAGCACGGTGACGGCGAGCGTCACGAACCGGTCCATCGTCCCCGCGTGCAACAAGGTGTCGTTGAGGCAACCGACCGCGTCGGCCGGATTTTCGTTGGTCAACATGCAGTAGCGGGCCTCGGCACTGAGCTTCGCCATCAATAGCGCGGCCGGCACGCCCTTGCCCGCCACGTCGCCCAACAGTGCGGCCCACTTCCCGCCGGGCAGCGGGATGAAGTCGTAATAGTCGCCGCCGATCGTCAGCGCCGACTTGTACTGGGCGAAGAACTGGTAGCCGCTCACCTCCGGCAGCCGCTGCGGCAAGAAGCTCCGCTGCACCTGTTCGCCCAGTTCCAGGTCGCGCTGGATCCGCTCCCGCTGGATCTGCTCCTCGAGCAACTTCGACCGTTCGATCGCGACCGCCGCCTGGTTCGCGACGGCCATGAGCAACGTCAGGTCGTCCTGGACGAACTTCTTGGACCGGTCCTGACTGTCCAACTGGATGACGCCGGCGGCCTTGTCCGAGACCATCAGCGGGACGCACATCACCGACAGAATCCGGAAATCGGTGATCGATTGCGCGAGCGAGAACTTGCTGTCCGTCGAAGCGTCTTCGCTCAGAAACGCCTTTTGGCTATCGAGGCAGTTGCGGACGATCGTGCGGCTAAACCGGGCGGACCCCTCCGCCTGCTGACGACGCGTCTTGATCACACGCGGGACCAGCTGATTGTTCGACTCTTCCCGGAGGATGATGAAGCAGCGGTCGGCTTGCTTGAACGTCGCCAAGAGGACGTCCGCGATCTTATGCAGCAGGGCGTCGACCTGATACGTGTCGCCCAGGCTTTGGGCGATCTCCAGGATCGCCCGCAGCCGATCCGCCGGCTGGAGATCCAGGAGCTGATGCTGCTTCATGTGCGGCAGCGTCGCCTGGACCGTGGAGGGTCCGTCAGCGCCTTGGTCGTCGTCCTCGGCCCGCATTTCCTTCGGCAACGGGACGGGCGTGGACTTCTCGTTGTCCGAGTGATAGGTGCACAGGAAGTCACAGATCTTGATGCGGTCGTTGTCGGTGAGCGGCGTCTTGGACTCGACCAGCTTGTTGTTGACGTAAGTCTTGTTGCGGCTGCGAAGGTCTTCGATGAAGTGCCGGCCCTGGGCGACGGTGATCTGGGCGTGGACGCGACTGACCGCCTGGTTGGGGATGACAACGTCGCAGTCCTTCGCCTCGCGGCCGAGGATGACCGAGGCCTTGTCGAGCGTAATTCGCTGGCCGGACGTACCGCCTTTCAGGACGAGCAGCGACGCCATATTTCACACCTGCCGGGGAGCTGGATTGCGAGATTTCGATTGTAACAGACGCCCGGAGGCTTGCAAGAAAGCCGTTCCGCCGCGATCCGAGTCTTCGAGGGGAGCGCTG
>DATJGQ010000914.1:0-3589 GCA_035494815.1 Gemmataceae bacterium | reverse complement strand
GTTCCCAAGCTCTGCTTGGGAACGCCAGGGTGCGAAGCTCCGCTTCGCGGCCCCGACTCATCCGCTTGCAGACATCAGGAAAGCCGTTTAGAGACTCGAAGCGGCTTCGAGACGTGCGTTCCCAAGCAGAGCTTGGGAACGAGGTGTTATGAGTGAATGAGTGGAAGATGGAACCGTTGATATGTCCGCCGTCGTCCGCGTCGCCGACCTGGTCAAGAACTACTACCTCGGCGGCGCCACGGTGTACGCCCTCCGCGGGCTAAACCTGGAGTTCGAGCGCGGCGACTTCGTCGCGCTCATGGGCCCCAGCGGCTCCGGCAAGTCCACCCTGCTCAACGTCCTCGGCTGCCTCGACCGCCCGACCTCCGGCGAGTATTACCTCGGCGACGAGAACGTCGCCACGCTCGACGACGATGACCTCTCCGACATCCGCAGCAAGTACCTGGGCTTCATCTTCCAGTCCTACAATCTGCTGCCGCAGTACACCGTCGTTGAGAACATCGAGGTGCCGCTGCTCTACCAGGGCTGCCGGCTCAACAACGAGACGACCCAGCGGTGCGAGCAACTGGCCGGCCTGGTCGGCCTGTCCGAGCGGCTCGACCACCGGCCCAACCAACTGTCCGGCGGCCAGCAGCAACGCGTCGCCATCGCCCGCGCCCTGGTCAACGACCCGCAGGTGATCCTCGCCGACGAGCCGACCGGCAACCTCGACTCGCGGACCAGCGACGAGATCATGCAACTGCTGCTACAACTGAACCGCGCCGGCAAGACGATCATCATGGTGACGCACGAGAACGACATCGCCCGCTGGGCCCGCCGCGTCATCCGCCTCCGCGACGGCCACGTGGAAAGCGACGAGCGAAACGACGACAGCCCCTACCACGGCGAGCACGCCGCGTTTACGACGAACGGAACCGCCTAGAATTGCAGATTGCAGATTTCAGATTGCAGATTGAAGACAGATGTGCGGTTTTTCAATTTGCAATCTGAAATCTGCAATTTGAAACCTGAAATTGAGCCATGTCCAATCGTTTGATGATATTTCTGCTCGGCCTCGAATTGGCCGTCCTGCTCGTCCCGCCGCTGATGAGCTGGGACAAGACGCGACGCAGCTTCGTGCTCGCCGTCCGCAGCCTCTGGCTGCATAAGCTCCGGGCACTCCTCTCCGTGCTCGGCATCGTCATCGGCACCGCGGCCGTCATCGCGCTGATGGCGTTCGGCGAAGGCTCGATGCAGGACGCCCTCGAAGACATCAAACGCCAGGGCGCGACCAACGTCATCGTCCGCTCGTTCAAGCCGCCGGACGAGGGGAACACCTCCCGACGGTCGATGGTGGCGATCTACGGTCTGACCTACGACGACTACGAGCGGTTCCTGACCATCCCGGACGTCGTCCGCTGGGTGCCGATGCGCGTCTTCCCGAATGAGGTCCGGTACCTCGAGCGGATGATGATCGGCCGCGTCGTCGCCACCACGCCCGAATACGCCGACGTCCACAAAATCGATCTCGTCGCCGGACGGTTCCTCACCAACGAAGACGACATGAAGATGAACAACTACGTCGTCCTCGGGTCGGAGTTGGCCGATGGCCTGTTCCCGTTCGACGACCCGCTCGGCCATACGGTCGTGCTGAACAAGCAGGACTACAAGGTGATCGGCGTGCTCAAGGACCGGATGCCGACCGGCGGCTCGGGCGGCAGCCAGGCGGCCGAGGATTTCAACCGCGACGTGTACATGCCGCTGTCCACCTGCCGCGTTCGCTACGGCGACAAAATTTACCTGCGGCAGTCCGGCTCCCGGTCCGGCGAGCAGGTGCAACTCCACCAGGCAACCCTAACGGTCAGCGACGTGGACAAGGTCCGCCCGACCGGCGATCTCATCAAGGAGCTGTTAGAGAAGTATCACCTCAAGAAGGACTGGGCCGTGACCGTGCCGCTCGACCGGCTCGAGGCGGCCGAGCGGGAGAAGGACCGGTTCACGCAGCTCCTGGTGCTCATCGCGTCGATCTCGCTGGTGGTCGGCGGCATCGGCATCATGAACATCATGCTGGCGACCGTGACCGAGCGGACCCGCGAGATCGGCATCCGCCGCGCCCTCGGCGGCAAGCGCCGCGACATCACACTGCAGTTCCTGGTCGAGGCGGTCGTGCAGACGACGATCGGCGGCATCGTCGGCGTGGTGCTCGGCCTGGGAACAGTGTATGCGCTGCCGTGGGCGGCGCAGTTCTTCGCCTCGACGCACCTGCCGGCGAAACTGCACGTGCCCTCGATCTTCCTGTCGCTCGGCGTCTCGATCGGCGTCGGCGTGCTCTTCGGCTGGTACCCGGCCCAACGGGCGTCGCTGTTGGACCCGATCGAGGCGCTGCGGCACGAGTGACCGCCATTAGCCCGCCGTTTACGGCGGGTGCGCCAGAGACGCCCCATAAACGTCAGGCCAAAGCGCGGTCTAGCCTCCCGGTCTTTAGCCCCGAAGGGGCGGCACAACTTAGCCCAGGGCGTAAGCCCTGGGTATTCGACCCCGACCAACCATCGCCAAGCCCCGCAGGGGCGACACACTTGGAGTTGTGACATACCTCCCGGAGTCCGCGATGCGACACACGCCCCCTCTCATTCTGATGGCATTGGCCTTCGGCCAAACGGCCGCGGCCGCCGACGCTCCGGTCCCGGCGGTGGCCGCCTCCACCCTGGCCACCGGCGGCGATCACATCCGCCAGTTCGCCTTCGACGACGACCCGGCCACCTACTTCCAATCCGCCGGCAACGCGACCCAGGCCGATCACTTTACCCTCACCTTCGACGCGCCGGTGGCGGTCCGCTCGGTGCGCGTCACGACCGGCCGGCCCGAGGGCGGCGACGCGCTCGACCGGGGCACCCTGGAAGGGTCGGCGGACGGAAAAACCTTTGAGCCGCTGGTCGCCTTCGCCGCGGGCACGGCCCAGGCCGCGCCGGCCGGAAGGAAGCTGGTCGCGCTCCGCGTCCGCCCCGCCGCCGACCTGGCTCACCCGCTGGTCATCCGCGAGATCGCCGTTACCTCGGATCCAGCCGTCGTCACGTTCAAGTACCCCGTCGAGTTCCGGGTCTCCTCCGAGGACCCCGAACTGACGGCCTGGGCCGAGAAGGCCGGCGGCATCTGCGAGCGGCAGTACGCCATGATCTGCGAGGCGCTCCAGAGCGACGGGTTTATGCCCCGCACGACCGTCTCTCTGACGCTGCGGAACAACTACAACGGCGTCGCCGCCGCCGGCGGCGGCCGGATCACCGGTTCGGTGAGGTACTTCAAGGCCCACCCGGAGGACTTCGGGGCGATGGTCCACGAGACCGTCCACGTGGTGCAGTCCTACCGCACGCGCGGCAACCCGGGTTGGCTGGTCGAGGGCATCGCCGACTACGTCCGCTTCTACCGATACGAGAAGGACCCGCGGCCGCCGCCGCGGCCCGACCGGGCCCGGTACGACGGCAGCTACCGGGTGACGGCCCGGTTCCTGAACTACGTCGCCGAAAAGTACGACAAGGACCTCGTCCGCAAGCTCAACACGGCGATGCGGGAGGGGGAGTACAAGCCGGAGCTGTGGCAAGCGCTGACGAAGAAG
>DATJGQ010000913.1:0-2967 GCA_035494815.1 Gemmataceae bacterium | reverse complement strand
AGGACTTGTCCGTGGCGTTCAACCGGATGCTGCGGAACCTGACCAGCATGCAGGACCGCAACCGCAACCTGATCGCCGACCTGGACCGGAAGGTGGACGAGCTGGCCCGGGTGAACATGGCCCTGTACGAATCGAACCGGCTCAAGAGCGACTTTCTGGCGACGATGAGCCACGAACTGCGGACGCCGCTCAACAGCATCCTGGGTTTTAGCGAACTGATGATCAATAGCCAGCAGATCGCCGACCGGTTGAAACGTTGGGCGGGCAACATCCAGTCGAGCGGCAAACAACTTCTGGCCCTGATCAACGACATTCTCGACCTCGCCCGCGTCGAAGCGGGAAAGATGGAGATTCGGCCCGAAGAGTTCGCGATCACGGACGTGACCGACGGCCTGATGACCATGTTCCGCCCGCTCGCCGAGCGAAAAAACATCGACCTGCGCGAGCAGACCGACTCGGCTCTGCCGCGACTCCGGCAAGACGCGGGCAAGATTCGGCAGATCCTGTCAAACCTGCTGTCCAACGCGATCAAGTTCACGCCGGAGGGCGGCCGGGTGCTGCTCAAGACGGAGACGGCCGGGTCGGAAGTGCGGCTTGTCGTCAGCGACACCGGCGTGGGCATTGCGCCGGAGGATCGCGACGTGATCTTCGACAAGTTCCGTCAGGCGGCGAACCCGATGACGCGCGAGCATGAAGGAACGGGGCTGGGCCTGTCGATTGTCCGCGAACTGGCGAAGTTGTTGGGCGGGGACGTGATTCTGGAGAGTGAATTGGGGCGGGGCAGCACGTTTACCGTGCATCTGCCGCAGCAGTTGATCGAGCCGCCCCGGGTGACGTACCTGCCGCCGCATTTTCCGGACGGGCCGGACCCGTCGCCGCGGGCGGCTGCTGGATAAGATGAACCACGAAGCACACGAAGAACACGAAATGAAGAACTGCAGTTCTTCATTTCGTGTTCTTCGTGGTTTCACTCTTCGCGTAACGGCAGTTTCACGGTAAACGTCGACCCTTTGCCGACGACGCTTTCGACGCGGATGCGGCCGTGGTGCTGCTCGATGATCTGACGGCAGACGCTGAGGCCGAGTCCCGTGCCGCCGGAGCCGCCCTCGTCGGGCTCCTTGGTCGTGTAGAACGGCTCGAAGATCAGCCGCAGTTTCTCCGGCGCGATGCCGCAGCCGGTGTCGGCGATCTTGATCTCGGCCATGCCGCTGACGCGGTTCTCGCGCACGTCGAGCAGCAGCCGGCCGCCCTTCGGCATCGCCTGGCGGGCGTTGATGATCAGGTTGACCAGGATCTGCTCGATCTGACCGGGGACGACGGGCACGACCGGCCGGGCGAAGAATCGCCGCTCGACCGAGACGCGGTGCTTGGCCAAATCCTTCTCGGTCAGAGTCAGGGCCTCCTCGACGAGCCGGGCGACGTCGGTCTCGACTTTTTCGACGCCGTGGTTGCGGGCATAGCCGAGCATGCTGTTGACGATGCCCGCGGCGCGCTGGCCGCCTTTCAGGATGCGTTCGAGCGCCTGCATTCGGGCCTGGTCGTCGGCGGTGGGCCGCAGGCCGAGCTTGGCGTAGTTGATGATGGTGGTGAGGACGTTGTTGAACTCGTGGGCGACGCTCGAGGCGAGCGCGCCGACGCTGCTGAGCCGTTGGGCCTGCAGCAGTTGCCGCCGCAACTGGTCCGCCTCACTGCTGGGTGCCAGCACTTCGTCGCTGGTCATGAAGTCGCCTCCCCCACCAGCCCGAAGCGCCCGCAAGGGGCGGTCTCGCTCCCTCGCTCGCGCTTCGGGTAAACATAAATCCCCCGCTGGCAAAAAGTATCGGTTGTGCGGCGCACGGGTCTTCATCCGAAGATGACGATCGGGGCGTGTCCGCCGAACGGGCCGCGCAGATTCCTCTTCATCCAACGGTCAGGGTAATTTACGATGCAATCGGACGATCGCCCAAGTCACCCGGCGGCGATTCGCGGGAGGGGCCGATGCGCGGACGGACGGCATTGTGTGCGGCACTCGCGGCCGTGAGCGTGGGGGCGATGGTCGTGCCCGCCGCTCCTCTCAAACCTGCCGCGTCCGCGCCCGTTGCGCCGACCGTCAGCCCGACTCTTCACGTCGAAGCCCTGCAGTTTGCCCAGTCTCTCAACGTCCTGTTCGCGCAGATCGAGGTGGACTACATCCGTCCGGTCGCGCGGGCGGACCTGGCCGAAGCGGTCGTCCGGGGCCTCTACGAAGCGGTCCGCGAGCCGGTGCCGGCCGAGTTGCAACAGGAGATCCGCCGGGCGGACGAGTATCAACTGGTCGCGGTGCTGACGCGGGTCCGCGAGGGACTCGGGCCGCACGAATGCCTGCGCGGCAAGAAGGCGATGCTGGTCGCGATGCAGGCGCTGCCGCGGGCGCTCGACCCGCACAGCGGCCTGGTCCCTTCCCGCGACCAGGAAGTCCGGAGCATCAGCGATGGCGACATGACCGGCGTGGGCCTGGAATTCCCGGTCACGCCGCCGCAACCGAACGTCCGCGGGGTGGTCCTCGACTCGCAGCCGCTGGCGTTCGACGAGCCGATCGCGGCCCGGCCGAACGGTCCGGCGGGGCCGATCCGCGTCGCCAACGTCGTCCCCGGCAGCCCGGCCCAGAAGGCCGGAATGCGACCCGGGGACCTCGTCGTGAAGATCGACGGGCTGTCCCCGGAGGCGCCCGCATTCCAGACGGCGCTGAAAGGCCTGCAACATGTCCCGATCGGCACGCCGTTTCAACACGCACAGGCGCGCGAGTTACGCGTGACGGTCGTCCGCGACGGCGCCGCCGGGCCGCTCGAGTTCCGCGTGACGCCGACGGTCTATCACCCGGAGTCTGTCTTCGGCGTGTCTCGACGCCCGGACGGCACCTGGAACTACCTGCTCGACCCGGCCGAGCGGCTCGGGTACATCCGACTCGGCGCGATCGGCACGCAGGACAACGTCGCGCTGCAAGAGGCC
>DATJGQ010000912.1:0-7263 GCA_035494815.1 Gemmataceae bacterium | reverse complement strand
GTCTTCTGGAACACCGTCACCCAATCCGGGAAGTGCGTCTGCCGTTTGAGGTAGGCCTCGATCTGCTCGGCCAGATAATGCGTGACAACGACGACTCGGCTGACCGGCTTCGGCAGTGCTGCGAACGTCCAATCGAGGATCGGCCGGCTGCGGATCGGCAACAACGGCTTCGGGGTCGTCAGCGTATGCGGCCGGAGGCGCGTGCCCAGGCCGGCGGCGAGGATGATGGCGTCCATAGTGGATAGTGGGTAGTGGGAAGTGGAGAGCAAAACAAGCAAATGGTGCGACTTATCTTCCCTATTCACCATCCGCTACCCATTCCTCACTACCCACTACCCACTATCCACTACTCACTGCTTTTCCGATTTTGTGAAGCTTGCGGCGGTTGCCGGTCGAATCAAGGGCACAGGCTCGTCGTGCTTTGAGCGGCGGGCGGCCCACGTACGAGAGGGACGGAACCCATGCGACGATTACTCGTCTTGATGGCGGGACTCGGGGTACTGCCCGCCGCGACCGGCTGCTGTCACACCGCCGGCTTTTGCGACTGCTATCCGCCCGTGACCCCGTGCTGCGTCTACGGGCTCTACCCGCCGGCCGTGTTCGAGCACGCGGTCGCGGTCGCCGCGCCGGCCGCACCAGACGCGCCGGCCGTGCCCGAACGCCTCGCCCCGCCGCGCGAAGGGCAGTAATGGGATTGCAGATTGCAGATTGCAGATTGCAAATTGGCCTGGGAAATCTGCAATCTGCAATCTGCAATGGTATTTATGAGACTCTCGACTGTCGCCGTCGCGGCTTGCGGGCCGGCGGCGGCGGTTCGGGCGGCGAGACCACCGCGATGGTCGGCAACTGCCGCCGCGCGGATGCCGCGGCCAATTCCAGGAAACGTTCCTGGCTACGGACCGCTGGCTGCCCGTTGTCCGGCGACACCCGACGATAACTCCCGTCCGGGAGCAAGACGCGCGACTTGGTGTTGTCCGCCAGGCTGGTGGCTAACACCTCGTCGATCAGCCGCGTCTTGAGGTCGGGCTGTTCGACCGGCCACACGACCTCCACCCGCCGCGACAGGTTACGATCCATCCAGTCCGCCGAGCCGATGTACACCTGCGGGTCGCCGCCGTTGCCGAAGTAGTAGACGCGGCTGTGCTCGAGGAACCGATCCACGATCGACGTCACGCGGATCGTCTCGCTGATCCCCGGGAGCCCCGGCCGCAACGCGCAGATGCCTCGGCAGACGATGTCGATCTTCACGCCCGCCTGACTCGCCCGATACAGCGCCTGCACGATCACCGGTTCCAGCAGGCCGTTGAGCTTGGCAACGATCCGCCCGCCCTTCCCCTTCTGCTGCAATCCGATCTCCTGCTCGATCCGTTCGAGGAAGAAAGCCTGCATCCGGCTCGGTGCGACGACGAGCTTGCGCCACGCCGGCAGTTCCCCGTAACCGGTCAGGTAATTGAACAAGGCACTTGCGTCCTCGCAGATGTCCGGGTTGCAGGTGAAGAAGCCGAGGTCGCTGTACACGCGGGCCGTTTGCGGGTTGTAGTTGCCGGTGCCCAGGTGAACGTACCGTCGGATGCTGCCGTCCTCCTCGCGGCGGACGACCAGCGCCACCTTGCAGTGCGTCTTCAATCCCACGAACCCGAAGACGACGTGTACGCCCGACTTTTCCAGTTCCCTCGCCCAGAGGATATTGCGTTCCTCGTCGAGTCGGGCCTTGAGTTCGATGACCGCCGTGACCTGCTTGCCGTTGTCGGCCGCCCGCTGCAGCGCCCGCACGATCGGCGAGTCGCTTGAGGTGCGATAGAGCGTCTGCTTGATCGCGAGCACGCGGTCGTCGGTCGCGGCCGCCTCGACGAAATCGACCACCGGCGCGAACGACTCGTACGGATGATGCACGAGAATGTCGCGCGGCCGGATCGCGGCCCAGACGTTCGCCGCGACGCTGAACTCGGGCACCGGCTGCGGCAGGAACTGCGGATCGCGCAAGTGCGGATAGCCCGGCAGCGCATAGATCTGCAACAGACCCGTCAAATCGAGCAAACCGGTCACGCTCTCAAGGTTGATCGGCTCCAGTTCGAGCGCGTTCATCAGCAGCTGTTCGACTTCGGCCGGCCCGCCCGCCTCGATCTCCAGCCGCACCGCGTCGCCCCGACGGCGACGGCGGACGTATTCCTCGATCGTCTTGAGCAGGTCTTCGACTTCGTCGTCGTCGATCTCGTACTCGCTGTCGCGGGTGACGCGAAAGGCCGTCGCCCGCTCGATGCCGAGCCCGGGAAACAGATGATCCAGGTGCAGACGGATGACTGTTTCCAACGGGACAAAGACGTGGCCCTTTTCGGCGGTCAGTTGCAAGAACCGCGGCAACACGGCCGGGGCCTGCACCACCGCCAGTAGACGCTCGTCGTCGCTCGGCCGCTTCAGGAGCACCGCCAGGTTGAGCGACTTGTTGAGCAGGTGCGGGAACGGGTGCCCCGGATCGATCGCCAGCGGCGTCAGGACGGGAAAGATTTCGCGGCGGAAGTGTTCCCGCAGCCGCTTGCGGTCTGCGTCGGTGAGGTCTTTTTCCCCGCGGATGACGATCCCTTCCCCCTCGAGCGCCGGCAGCAGTTCGCTCGCCAGAAGTCGGTACTGCTCCGCGACGAGCTTCCGGACGGCCACCTCGATCCGTTCAAGTTGCTCGCGCGGCGGGATGCGGTCCGCCCCGGACCCGCGAATGATCCCCGCCTGAATCTTCTGTTGCAGGCCTCCGACCCGGACCATGAAAAACTCGTCCAGGTTGGAGCTAACGATGGCGATGAATTTGAGGCGCTCCAACAGCGGCACGCGGGAATCCTGGGCTTCTTCCAGGACCCGCCGATTAAACTCAAGCCAAGACAACTCGCGATTGATGTAAAGCGTTGGATCGTCAAGCGATACATCCGGCGGTGGCGGGGGCGCTGCCGGGGGCGTCACGGGGCCGTTGTTGAGGGTAGCTTGCATGCGAGCCGTCTCCGATGGGCGTCGGGAGCAGGCCATTGTAGCACGGGGCGCACCTGTGGTCAGCCGTGCTAGCGGTTTACCTTTGAGCCACGCCGCTCGAGTCCGGTTACAATAAGCTTGTCCGAAGTGCTGGCGGGGGGTGTGCGAATGAGTTCATCGGCGAATGCGGCCAAGGACCATGGCACTCCATCCATAGCCGAACTGCCTCCGCGTAGTTGCGCGGTGCGCCGCCCGGTTTGCGCTTCCGCTGGGACGAGGCCACGGTCCGCGCCGGACTCAACTTCACATTGACCACAACTCTCGGCAATCTCGACCTGTTGGGCGAGGTGGCTGGCGGTGGGAGTTACGAACAATTGATGCCGCACTCGCAAGAGGTCACCACTTTTCAGGCGACCTGCCGAGTCGTGTCGTTGGAGACACTCATCCAATTTAAACGCGCCGCCGGGCGACCCAAGGACCTCTTCCGCGACAAGCGGCGGCGGCCGCTGATCAAGTGGAAGGACGCCGCCGGGGCGTTTGCGCACTGGGCGAAATCGTCCAAGGGTTGGCTCGTCGATTACAGCGGGCTGAGCTACGAAAAGCTGACCGGCGGCTCCGGCGTGCAGTGGCCGTGTAACCGCAAATACCCTGACGGCTGCGAGCGGCTCTACACGAATCTCAAGTTTCCGACCGCGGCGAACGTTACCCAGTCCTTCGGCCACGACCTCGAAACCGGGGCGAGCCGAATGCCCGACGAGTACAAGGCCCACGACCCCGGAGGCCGGGCGATCCTCAAAGCGGCGAATTTTATCCCGCCGCTCGAGGAGCCGGACGACGATTACCCGTTCATCCTGACGACCGGCCGCGTCGTGTATCACTTCCACACGCGGACGAAAACCGGCCGCGCGCGGGAATTACAGACGGCCGCGGCCGAACCGTTCGTCGAGGTGCACCCCGACGACGCGGCGAAGCTCGGCGTGACCGAGGGCGACGCCGTGGAGGTCGGCTCGCGCCGCGGCGCGGTCCGGGTTCCCGCCCGATTGACGGCCGACATCCTCCCCGGACACCTCTTCATCCCGTTCCACTACGGCTACTGGGACGCACCAGACAGCGACCACGACCGCGCCGCCAACGAACTGACGATCACCGGCTGGGACCCGGTCAGCAAACAGCCTCATTACAAGTACGCCGCGGCCCGACTGCGCAAAGCCACCGGCGGTTTGACCGCCGTGGGCGGGAAGATCGCCGACCGGCCGCTCAAGCGGTTGATCGCACGAAGGAACTCGCAGACAAGGTGCTTTCGTCCGCCCACACGCCGCGGCAGCACGTCGCCGACGCGATCGGCCGGCTGCGGGCCGCGCACCGCCAATTCGCGGAAGCCTGCCGCAATGTGAACTCGGTGCACTTCGAGGAAGTCGAACTGGTATCCGGCTGGGAGACGCTCGCCCGCTGGTCCGACGAGTCAGTGGCCTTCCTAGGCCCATCCGCCGAGCGCTACGGCAACCAGGAGCCGGATGCCCCCAAAGATTTGCGCAAGGCCCTCTTCCCCGGCCCGCGGCCCGGGCCGGTCGGCGTCCTCCAGGACTTGCAGGCGCTCGTCGTCCTCGCCGCGGATACACAGACAGCGTGCACGCTCGTGCAGCAGGCCGCGATGGCCCTGCGCGACGAAGAGTTACTCGGCGTCATCTTTCGAATTGACGAACAGGTGAAACGGCAGCACGCCTGGCTGTTGACGCACATCAAGCATCGCGCGCCGCACACTTTGACCGTGCCGGCGTGAGTCAGCGACAAGCCGGGTTCGGCCCTTAAGCCTGATAGAATACGGAGACTAACGGTGCCGAGAGGCTCCCATGTTCTGTCCCGTCCCCGCGAAGTCAGCGGCCGAGTCGATTGGCGACCCAGATTCGGCGCCGTCCGACTTGGTTTCCCCGCCGGCCGAGCCGCCCGTCACGCGGCCCGTTCCGCCACCGCTAAGACGATGGCCCGCATATCCCGTTACCGCGGCGGTGGGCCTCGCCGCTCTAGTAGTGACCATCGCATGGTGGGGCGGCTGGGACGTCCGCCCGCTCACGATGGACGCCCGCGCCTGGCATGGCCAGCCATGGCGATTGGCATCCTCCGCCTTGCCACACATCGACGTCTTTCACCTCGCCCTCAACCTCTATTGGCTTTGGGTATTCGGCACGTTAGTGGAGTCCGTCCTCGGCCACGGGGCGACGGCCGGATTGATGCTGCTCTTCGCGATCGGCTCGTCCGCTGCGGAATACGCCTTGTTCGATGGCGGCGTGGGTCTGTCCGGCGTCGGCTACGGCCTGTTCGGGCTGTTGTGGGTGCTTGCTCACCGGGACCCGCGCTTCCACGGCGCGGTGGACCGACAGATCGCGAGTCTGTTCTTGGGCTGGTTCGTCTTATGTTGTTTTCTGACGGCGACGGGGGCCTGGCCGGTGGCGAATGCCGCCCATGCCGGCGGCGCCCTACTTGGCGTGTTGGTCGGCTTTGTCCTGTCGGCCCGCGGCGCGGCGAAGATGGCGCTGAGTGGAGTGCTCGTCGGCGCGGTGATTGTAATCTTGGCTTGCGCGACGGTGGCCCGGCCCGTGGTCAATTTCGGCGGACATGTCGCGGAAGAACTTGCGTTGCTCGGTTACCTCGACCTCGAGCGGGACCACAACGAGAGTGCGGCGGAAAAGCTCCGTCGCGCTGTAACGATGGATGCGGGGCGCGCGGATTGGTGGTACAACCTCGGGCTCGCACTGCAACGCCTCAACGACGATGAAGGCTCGCTCGCCGCATATCGACGCGCCCGAGACTTGAACCCCGCGGAACGGGACTTCCGGACCGCCGTTGGAGCACTCAAAGCCTCCCAGGGATACCGAAAACAGCTCGACGGCGACCTGGAGACAGCGGTCAAACTCTATCGCGATTCGCTGTCGGAAGATGACCGTCAGCACTTGTGCTGGTACAACCTCGGAACGGCTTATGGCGCCCTCGGCCGGGCGGAATCGGCCCGTGAGGCCTTCGAGAAGGCCGTGGCACTTGAGCCGTCCAACACGCACTACCGTTCTGCTCTGGAGTCTGTCGGCCGAGAGAAATAGCCGGAAACGATTGGACCAAGTCAGATGTGATACATCAGCCCGTCGGTTTCCTGCCCGCGGATGCGCAGCGTCGGCTCCTCCAGCAGCACCCGCGTGAACGGGGCGACCGAATGGGTGAGCCAGACGTTCGAGCCGACCACCGCGTGATGGCCGACGAGCGTATTGCCGCCGAGGATGGTCGCGTTCGCGTACACGACCACGTCGTCCTCCAGCGTCGGATGGCGCTTCTTGCCGCGGACCAGTTGGCCGTCGCCGTCCCGCGGGAAGCTCAACGCGCCCAGCGTCACGCCCTGGTATAGCTTGACGTTTTTACCGATCTCGCACGTCTCGCCGATGACGACGCCGGTGCCGTGGTCGATGAAGAAGCCGGGGCCGATCGCCGCGCCGGGGTGGATGTCGATGCCGGTCTTCGAGTGCGCCGCCTCGGTCATGATCCGCGGGATCAAGGGCACGCCCAGCCCCAACAGTTCGTGGGCGAGACGATAGACCGAGATGGCTTCCAGGCCGGGGTAGCAGAAGACGATTTCGTAGTGACTCCTCGCCGCCGGGTCGCCTTCGAAGGCGGCGGCGACGTCCTGCTCGAGCGTGAGCCGCAGGTCGGGCAGCCGCGAAAGGAATTGAATCGCCTTTTGCTGCGCGAGTGCTTCGAAGTCCGCCGCCCGATGAATGCCATTTGCCGACGGCCCGTCGGTCACCGGCGGGCCGCAGTCCGCCTCGTGCCGCAACGCCCGGGCGATCTGCTGCGTGAGCTTGTCGTGCAGCCCGTCCACCAGCTCGCCGACATAGTACTCGACATTGCCAAAGTGCAGGTTCTGTCGCCGGGAGTAGCCCGGGTACAGGACGTCGTGCAAGTCGGCGAGGATGTCGAGGACCGCCTCGCGGCTGGGCAGCGGCTGATGGCCGAGGTGATTGAGCCGGTTGCACTCCGTGTAGGTGGCAACGAGGGCCTCGGTGATTTCGGGCAGCCCTTCCTTGAGTCGGATGTCGGTGGCCATCGGAGTCAGGGGTCAGGGGTCAGGGGTCAGGGGTCAGAAACAGGGGCCTGGAGAAGTCTTACTGATTCCTGGCCCCTGATTCCTGACTCCTGGATCGTAGGCCGATCGCGCGGGGGCGTCAACGACGCTAACGGTTATCTTCGGCGCGGTTGTGCGGGAAATGCAGGGAAAATGGGAAGAGGGACTGAGTTTCGCCGGCCCGCGAGTCTTCGAGCGGGCCG
>DATJGQ010000911.1:0-2430 GCA_035494815.1 Gemmataceae bacterium | reverse complement strand
CGCGGCCTCGCCGCGGCGGGTGAGAGCGATCGTGAGGCCCATATTCTCCGCGGCGGCGAATGGATCCGCTCCATCCAGAACGCCGACGGCGGATGGGGCGAGAGCTTCGCGAGCTTCGATCATCGTGCGTTTACGGCCGCGCCGAGTGTCCCGTCCCAGACGGCTTGGGCGATGCTCGGCCTGATCGCGGGCGGCGACCCCGACAGCCTCAGCGTGCGGCACGGCGTCGACCACCTGATACGCACGCAGCTCCCGGACGGAAGTTGGGCCGAAGAACAGCCCACCGGCGTCGCGCTTCCGGGAATGTTGTGCGTCCGGCGCGAGTTAGACAAGGATATCTTCCCGCTGATGGCACTGGCGGCGTTCGCGAAGGCCCGGCCGAATGTCTAAGCCGGCGCTTGTCACTGGGGCCTCGGGATTTCTCGGCTGGCACGTCGCGCGCGTCCTGGTGGAACGTGGGTACCCGGTGCGCGCGCTGGTCCGGCCGGGCAGCCGTGTCGACGGCCTCGATCTCGAAGTCATTACCGGCGACCTCCGCGATCCGGCGTCGCTCGACCGCGCCGCCGCCGGCTGCGGCCTCGTCTTCCACGTTGCCGCGGACTATCGCTTGTGGGCCAAGGACCCGACCGAGTTGTACCGCTCGAACGTGGACGGCACACGCAACCTGCTCGATGCGGTGCGCAAGGCGGGGGCCGAGCGGGTTGTCTACACGAGCACCGTCGGTTGCATCGGCGTGCCGCACGGCGGTCTCGGCGACGAAACTACGCCGGTGTCTCTCGACGATATGGCCGGCGACTACAAGCGTTCCAAATTCCTCGCCGAGCAGGTGGCCCTGGATTACGCGCGCCAGGGATTGCCGGTCGTGATCGTCAATCCGACCGCGCCCATCGGCGATCACGACGTCAAGCCGACGCCGACGGGCAAGGTCGTGCTCGATTTCCTGAACGGCGACATGCCGGCATTCATCGACACCGGCCTGAACGTTGTCGACGTCCGCGATACCGCCGACGGGCATTTACTGGCGTGCGCGCGGGGTCGCTCTGGCGAGCGATACATTCTTGGGTCGGAAAACCTGACGCTGGCGCAAATCCTCCAGAAGCTCGCTGCGATCACCGGCAGGAAAGCTCCGGCGATGCGGTTGCCTTACGCCGTCGCGTACTGCGCGGGGATGTGCAGCACGGCATGGGCGGGCATCACCGGGACTCCGCCGCGAGTGCCCATCGAGGCGGTCCGCATGGCCCGCAAGAAAATGTGGGTCTCCCACGAGAAGGCGCGGCGCGAGTTGGGCTTCCAACCCGGACCTACGGAAACGGCCCTGCGGCGGGCGGTCGAGTGGTTCCAAAAGGGCCGTGCGCAGGCGGCATGAGAATCCTGTTCGTCGCCGCCGACCCGATGGAGTTCCGCGGGATGTTGGCGCGCTCCACCGAGGTCCGGCCGTCGAGCGCGCCGGTCCGATTCGCCCGCGAGGCGCGGATCGGGGCACATCACGCGCTGCTGATCGCCAATGGCATGGGCTGGGCACGGGCTGCGGCGGCGGTCGATTCCGGCGATACATTCCGGCCGGATGCGATCGTGAGCACCGGGTTCTGCGGCGCATTGGATGAGCGGCTGTCCGTCGCCGACATTGTCGTGGCGACCGCGGTGGTCGGCGACGGCCGCGATTGTCCGGCCCGGTCTGTCGGGCCGCGCGCGGGCGTGATCGTATCCCTCGATCATGTTGCCCAAACGGCGGTAGAGAAGCAAAAACTGCGAAAATCCGGGGCAATTGCGGTCGAAATGGAGGCTGCGGCGGTCGGAAAAGCGGCGGCGGATCGCGGAATCCCCTTCTATTGCGTTCGCGCAGTCACGGACCTTGCCGGAGAAACGTTCGCGAACGACTTCAACCGGGCCCTCCGCGGGGACGGCCACTTGGATACAATAAGTATTCTACGGGGAGCCTTGTGTCGTCCAAGGTCTCGGATTCCGGAGTTGCTCCGGCTCAGACGCCGGTGTGTCCGGGCCTCCGAGGCGCTGGGGGAATTTATTGTCGGTTGTCGATTCTAGTCTGAGTGACATTCCGGTTACGATGCACGCTGCGGTTTATCGCGGCAGTAGTGTCATTGCGGTCGAAGAGATTCCTACGCCCGAAATCCAGCCGGGCGAAATCCTCATTCGTGTCGAAGCCTGCGGAATCTGCCACACCGACCTGAAGAAGATTGAATACAACCTGCTCGCGCCCCCCCGAGTTTACGGGCACGAGACGGCCGGCGTGGTAGCCGCGGTCGGCGCGGGCGTCACGAAATTTCGGCCCGGCGACCGGGTGGTGGCGTTTCACCACATCCCTTGCCTTGACTGCTTCTACTGCCGCAGGAAATTATACGCACAGTGTCCCGTCTATAAGCGTGTGGGCATCACCGCCGGATTCGAGCCGGCAGGCGGCGGGTTTTCCCA
>DATJGQ010000910.1:0-6339 GCA_035494815.1 Gemmataceae bacterium | reverse complement strand
TCATTCAATCCGCACATCCGTCGCCGCTGTCCGCCCGACGCGGATTCCTCGGCAGCCGGCCGTTTTCGAAGGTCAACGACGCCTTGAAGAAAATCGGCAAACCGCCGATCGATTGGTGCATTCTGGATCTGTGACTTGAAGAATTGCAGGTTTCAGTTGGCAGATTTCAAATTGTCGGTTGTGGACCTTGCTTTAAATTTGAAATCTGCAATCTGAAATCTGTAATTCTTCCCGCGGTCACACCCACAATCGCACCTTCTCCCGCAACTGTGGTGGAAGCTTACTCGGAACGTACTCGCGCACCTCCCGCGGGTGGTAGCGCGTACTGAAATGGCTGACGATGATCAGTTCATTTTTGAACCGGTCGGCCCGTTCGAGGAAGTCGTCCAGGTGCATGTGACCGAACTTGTGAATCTTCTCGCGACGATGCTTGGGGCGGATGAAACTCAGCTCGGTTATGAGGATCTTCGCCTCGAACGCGGGCGGGAAGTTGTCCAGCCCGGTCGGGCTCGTGTCGCCGGTGTAGGCGAGCAGAGGCGTCCGGACCTCGCGGGTGACGGCCACGCCGCTCAGCCGCAAGTCGCGGATCTGGTCGCCGGACAAACCGTGATATTCCTCCTTGAGCTTCATCCGGCGTTCCCAAACAAGGTAGCCGAGCGACGGCACGGTGTGCGTCGTCGCGAAGGTCGTCAGCACGTGCTCGCGCGAGAGCTCGACCTCCTGTCCGGGCGTCAGGCCATGGAGGTCGCAGATCATCCGGCCGCGGTCGAGCCGCTGGAAGACGAGCAACAGCCGCCGGATGTCCTCGAGCGCCTCGGCCGGGAGGTAGATCGTCGGCGGTTCCATCCGCATCATCCGCCGGCGGGCGACGTACACCGGCAACGCCGCGACGTGATCGAGATGAGTGTGCGTGACCGCCCAGGTCGGCGTGCCCATGAAGTCCCACGGCTGGGCCCCGAGGTCGAACCCGAGCTTGAGTTCGGGCACCCGCCAGTACGATTGAACGGCCGCCCGGGAATAGCCTTCGATCGTCAGCCCGGCGTGCCGGTAGCTGAGGATCGGGGCGTTATCGACGGCCCGATTCGTCTCGGCGGGTTCGTTCGGACTCATGTCAGGAGGGAGAACTCCGGGGACGGGCAGGCTCACGGCAATCCGCGTAAACAGGGCAAACTCCGGCCGGACGCCCTGTCATTTGAGTCAGGGTATCCGACCGGCCGATCTTGACCAGCAGGCGGGGGGTCGGCATCCTCCCGCGTTCCAGGGCCGCCGACTCGTGCCGGCAACGCAAACGGAGGTGGAGTTGATGATGCGGAACAACTTGCGATTGCTGCTCGCCGCGACGGGCCTGTGGGCCCTGACCGGCTGTGAGTCGATGAACAAGACCGAGCAGGGGGCGGTCGGCGGCGGCGTGCTCGGCGGCACTGCCGGCGCGCTCATCGGCAGCGCCACCGGTCACACCGGCGCGGGTGCCGCGATCGGCGCGGGGCTCGGGGCCGTGTCGGGCGGCCTGATCGGCAACTCGATCGAGGAATCGGAACACAAAGCCAAGGCCGTCGCGGCGTCGGCGGCCGTGCCGGCGCCGGGCCAACTGTCGCTCAGCGACATCGCCCAGATGTCGCAGCAACAACTGAGCGACGGGGTCATCATCAGCCAGATCCGCACGACGCGGTCGGTGTTCGTCCTGTCGCCGGAACAGCTCGCCTGGTTGAAGCAGCAGGGCGTGAGCGACGGCGTGGTGATGGAGATGCAGCAAACGGCGTCGCGCGTCCCGCCGCCGCACGCGCGGGTCTACGCCCGGCCGGTGTACGTCGAACCGGTATATGTGGCCCCGCCGCCGCCGGTCGGGGTCGGATTCAGCTACACGCGGTTTCACTAGTCGTTAGCCGCTTGCGGCTATGCATGCGTAGCCGCAAGCGGATTCCTTATCCTCCCAATTCCATCTCGAACTTCTCGCCGTCCTGAAACTTTCCGGTCGCCACGTCAAATACCCGTCGCACCCCGCGCAGGTGTTCGCCCTCGATCGTGTACTCCCCGTAACTCCCCCGCCCCGACTGTGTCGCGCTGCCGCTGCAAATCACCGGGAACGGCGCCTGTCGCGGACGGGGGAGCCAGTAAGCGACATGCCGATGGCCGTGCAGCCAAAGGCACACTCCGCCGTCGGCCGCGACATTCACGACCTGATCGAGATCACGAAGCCCGTGCCAGCGCGTCTCCGGTTGCCCGTTCGCCAGGCAGACGGGATAGTGCGTCACCAGGATGCGCGGCCCCCGGTCGAGCCGCGCGAAAAGCCGGCCCAGCCGTTCGCGCTGGGCGGCCCCGACCTCGCCGCTGGCGTCCCAGGGCTGCGCATTCGCGGTCGATGAGTTAACCGCCACGAGCCAGAGCGGACCGACTCGCCGCGCGAACGGGTAAACGTGTTCGTCCACGCGCACGCCCTCGAGCCAGGGGGCGAACTCTCGTTCGAACGCACCCGAGAGGACGGCCGGCGGCGTGTAGTAATCGTGATTGCCGGGAACCGCCACCCCCGGGGGAACCTCCGCATCGCCGACGTGCAGACTCTTTGCGGCATGCTCCAACTCGGTCGCGAACCCCAGCGCGGTCGCGTCGCCCGGGAACACGAGCACGTCCGGCCGGCGCGTGCGGAACTCCGCGACCATCGCCCGCACCACCGCCTCGGCGTGCATGAATCTCTTGCCGCGGCCCAGCCCCCGCAAATGAAACCAGCCCGTGACCCGCTTGCCAGCCAGGTCGCGCAACACCCAGCCGAGATGCGGGACGGTGAGGTGCACGTCACTGAAATGGGCCAGCACGACGCCCGCCCGCGGTTCCGTCATCCGCCCGCCCTCTGGCTGCCCGCCGGGTGGCATCTACAATCACCGCAACGTTTTTCCGAACACGACTCGCCGCCGGCCGCGGTTGTGCATTGGGGGAAGTACATGCCCAAGGTTAACTTCGTCAACGAGAAGAAAGAGATCGAGGTGCCCGCGGGGTCGAACTTGCGGCAGGAGGCCAAGAAGGCCGGCATCGAAATCTACAACGGCAAGGACCGATATCTCAATTGCCGCGGCCTGGGCCTGTGCGGCACTTGCCGGGTCCTGGTCAAGTCGGGCATGGACAACCTCAACAAGAAAACTTTCATCGAAAAGCTCAACCTGAACTTACACCCGCTGACGTCGTTCGCCTACATCGGCCACGAAGACGAGATGCGACTGTCGTGCCAGGTCAAGGTCAACGGCGACTGCTCGATCGTCACGCGGCCGGAGTTCAACCTCAGCGGTGAGAACTTCTGGCAGAAGCCGTACCCGAACAAGTAGTTGTCAGTGGTTAGTCCGGAAAAGAGGCCACTGACAACTGACAACTGACAACTATTCCATGATTCGCTACGATTTCACCGGCAAGGTCGTCCTCGTCACCGGCAGCTCGCGCGGCATGGGGGCGGCCACGCTCGAGATGTTCGGCCGGGCGGGCGCCGTCTGCCTGCTGCAGTATTTCGACGACCCCGGCGGCGACAACCGCCGCGACGCCGAAGCCACCGCCGAGCGCATACGCGCTACCGGCGCGACCGTGCATCTAGTGGAAGGCGACGTCCGCCGCTTTGAGGCCGTCGACGCCGTGATGAAGCGGTCGATCGCGGTCGCCGGCAAGCTCGACATTCTCGTCAATAACGCCGGCATCATCCGCGACCACACCGTCAAAAAGATGACGCTCGACGAGTGGCACGCGGTTATCCAGACCAATCTCGACGGCGTCTTTTACTGTTCCAAACTGGCGGCCGAGTTGCTTCCGAGCGGCGGCCGGATCGTCAATGTTTCCTCCGTGGCGGGCCTGTTCCCGTTCCACGGCCAGGCGAACTATGCGGCCGCCAAGGCGGGCGTGATCGCCCTCACGAAGGTTCTGGCGAAGGAGTTGGCCCGCCGCGGCATCACCGTCAACGCCGTTGCCCCCGGCGTCATCCAAACGCCCATGATCGAGCAGATCCGGCCGGAGGTGATGGCCGAGTACCAGAAGCAGATCCCGCTCGGCCGCGCCGGCCGGCCGGAAGACGTCGCCAACGCGATTCTCTTTCTCGCCAGCGAGGAGAGCGAGTATATTACCGGCCAAACGCTGCCGATCACGGGCGGCTGGTTCTGACCCCGCACACCGACCACGGAGTCGCCATGCTTCGCGCACTCGCGCTGCTCGCTCAAGTCGAGACGGCCCCGCCCGTCACCCGTTCCCACTTCATCGACAACCTGATCAGCGCGACGTCGTTCGGCTTCCTGGGTGTGGTCCTCCTGCTGTTCGGGCTGAAGCTGTTCGACTGGATGACCCCCAAGCTCGACATCGAGAAGGAACTCGCGGAGAAGAACATCGCCGTCGCCATCGTCGTCGCCGCGATGTTCCTTTCGATGGGCATCATCCTGGTCCGCACCGTCGGCGGCTGACGCGGGGGCCGGCATGAGACGCAGCTCGCGAAACATCTTCCTGGCTCTGGTCGGGTCGGCCGGCCTCTTGACCTGCTGCGTCTCCTCGTGCGTGGACTTTCGCGACGAGCCGGAGAAGGATAAGGACGGCAACCTCGTCCGCGACCGGCAAGGCCACGTCGTGACGCACCGCCATTACGTCTGGCGGCCGTGGCTGTTCGATTCGGGCGGGTACTACAGCGGCTACCGTTCGGGCGGCTATTACAGCGGCTCCGGCGGCTCCTCGTACACGCCGGCGCGAACCGGCCCGGCGACGACGGGCGGCTCCCGCTCGACGAGTACGACGACCAGCCGCGGCGGCTTCGGCGGCACCGGACACGCGACCGCCGGGAGTTGAGCCATGCGACGTCATGTCACCAGCACCCGCTCCGACTGGCAGCAGCGCGTCGAAAGCCAGGGCCTCCATTATCACACCGCCGAGGACCAGCCGTACTGGGACGAGATGGCGTATTACGAGTTCTCCTCGTCGGAGATCGACGCGCTCGAACGCGCCACGTACGAGTTGCAAGACCGCTGCCTCAAGGCCGTCGAGCAAGTCTTCGCCCGCAACCTGCTCGACCAATTCGGGGTGCCGCCGGGGTTTCACGGGTACCTGCGAGAAAGCTGGGAGCGCGACGAACTGACCGTCTACGGCCGGTTCGACCTTGCGTTCGACGGCCGCTCACCGCCAAAGCTGCTGGAGTACAACGCGGACACCCCAACGGCCCTGCTCGAAGCCGCAGTCATCCAGTGGTTCTGGATGAAGGACACCCACCCCGACGCGGACCAGTTCAACAGCATCCACGAAAAGCTGATCGAATTCTGGCCGCGGCTCGGGCCGGCGACGCAGGGCCCGGTGCACTTCGCCTCGCAGGGCGGCCACGTCGAAGACTTCATGACCGCCAACTATCTCCGCGACACCGCGATCCAAGCCGGACTGGACACCGTGTATTTGTCCGTCGAGGAGATCGGCTGGAACGGCGCCCGCCACGCGTTTGTGGACATGCAGGAGCGTCCGATCCGCACGGCGTTCAAGCTCTACCCCTGGGAGTGGATGTTCAAAGAGGAGTTCGGCCCGCACCTGCTCGAATGCCGGGTGCGCTGGCTCGAGCCGGCGTGGAAGGTTCTCTTGAGCAACAAAACGATACTGACACTGTTGTGGGAGCTGTTCCCGGAGTGCCCGTATTTGCTGCCGACGTTTTCGGAGCCGAAACTGGATTCGTTTGTCCGCAAGCCCGTACAAGGCCGCGAAGGCGGGAACGTCCAGGTGGTCCGCAACGGACAGGTCGAGTTCGCAACCGACGGCGACTACGGCGAACAAGCGAGTGTCTATCAGGCTCTTGCCCCGGTCCCGGAATTTGACGGCAACCGTCCCATCATTGGCAGTTGGATGGTGAACGGCTACGCCTGCGGCATCGGCATCCGCGAGGACACGGGCCCGGTCACTCGAAACACGAGCCGATTTGTGCCGCATCTTTTTCTGTAGCGGCCTCTGTGAGGCCGGCTTTCCGTTGCTGGCCTGTGTGAGGCCGGCCTCACACAGGCCAGCTACAGAAGAGGCAACTGATGAAACAACTCACCGTCGTCGTCAAACCATTCCGGGCGGAGGCAGTCCTGAAGGCGGTCGCGGAGCGCGGCGTGTCGGCGTGCGTCGTGCGCGAGGCGAAGGGCTATGGCCGGCAGAAGGGCTACCTGGAACGCTACGTCGGCAGCGAGTACAGCCTGGCGTTTCTGCCGAAGGTCGAGATTACCGTCTGGGTGGAAAATGACCAGGCCGGGGAAGTAGCGGACCAAATCGTCAAGGTGGCACGAACCGGCCGGATCGGCGACGGCAAGGTCTTCATCGTGGATTGTGCTTTGCCAGAGCCATTGGAGTTCTAGGATCGTCGGAGCCGCG
>DATJGQ010000909.1:0-6770 GCA_035494815.1 Gemmataceae bacterium | reverse complement strand
CGCCGCCATCGATGTGGTGCTCGCAATACCGCCGGCCGTCCACGTCGACCTCGATCTCGACCGGAGGCATCATCCCGGCCCAGGTGACCGACGCGAGCAAAATCTTCCGGACCAGGGTCGCGACGTCGGGTCGGTCGCTGGAGGCGATGGCGCCGAGGTCCCAAACCACGAGCCGCTTGGTGTCGAAGTTGGTCGTGCCGATGAAGAGACGTCGGCCTTGGGCATGGGCTTCGCGAAGGTCCGCCAGGAACGATTCGTTGACCTCGGCCTCCAGGAGCCGTTCGAGCGGTTCGGGCGAGCCGATCGCGCCGTCACGAATCAGGTAACGCACGGGCCGGATGCGCAGCAGATCGGACGTCGACAGGTTAGTGAAGAGCCGTTGCAGGTGACAATCGTACTTGGGGCCCAGAAAGGCGAAGGCGCCGACCAAGGCGCCGCCGCTCATCCCGGTCACCACGTCGAACGTGGGACGTGTGCCCGACTGGGTCCAGCCCACGATCGCCCCGGCCATGAAGGCGGTGTCCGCTCCGCCGGCACACACGGCCAGGACGTGGACCGGTTTGACCCGCGGTTGGCCGGTGCTCGCCAGCGGGCCCAGAGTTGAGTCCAAGCTGGCGACCGCCGGTTGTTCCACCGGGGGAAATGGCTCCGCGGGATACTGGGCCGTATAGGTCGGGACGGTTGCGCGGCGCGATGTGTGGCTGCACCCGGCCAGGATCGCGACGGCGACGGCGTAAAGTGCCAATCGCCGGACCAGGCTGCCGCAAGCGCGGTAGCTCACGACCATTGCCCACGCTTCCCTTCGAGCGGCCGACCGAGCCGCGCGGAGTTAGCCAAGCTTCGATCATTTTGGGAAAAGCAGGGCCAGTTACTCGATGTGGCGGCAATCGTCAAGGGAGGATCACGAGAGCCATGAGTTACCACCGATGGGCGATGAGATCAGGCGTCGCGTCTGCTGTCATCGACTTCCCCGATCGCCCGATAAACTAGGCAACGGCGCAAGGATGCGTCGGTTTGCTCCGGACCTCACGCGCTCCGACGGTTCCGCCTGGCCGTCCGTCGCCTTCATTCGTGGTAGGGTTGAATCTCCAAGAAGTTGAAGGTCTGCTCCTGACCAAATGTGCCCATCGCGTCGGTGTCGTTCGGCCAGTCCGATACGACCACTTTCGCGGTGGTCCCCGTCGCCCGAAACACCTTCCAGTGATAGGTGATCCAGACAGGGATGCGTGGCTCCGGGTTGGAGGCGTACATCTCCGTGAAGGACCGCTTCGGATCGACCTCGACTTCCTCCAGCACCACCTTGCCGATGAACGGCGTCGCTTCGTCCCGCGTTTTCGCCTTCGGATTGACCAGGTCCTGATAATCGCAGGAGAACATCTTCATGGAGTAGAGCCGGCCCGGCTCGAGGTCCTTGACCGTCTGGGAAACGGTGTTCGGACCTTTCGCATTGCGCTTCATCCAGAGAAACGTGTCACCGATGTGTTCCGGGTCCGCCGGACGGCCCAGCCCCATGAAGCGGCCTTCGATGCGCCCGTAGCGCGGAAAACTCCGGGTCGTGATGGACCCCGACTCCGCGGGCCGCACGGTCCAACCTTCCAGCCCGCCCTCGAAGTCCGCATTCCGCAGGTGACTCGTGAAGAGCGGGTCCCGCGTCAATCGGTCCGTCCGACCCTCAATGGCGTAGTGCCGGTACAACTTGCCGACGAACCGCACGGTCTCCTCGTCGGCCTGCAAGGAGGTCCACCATTCCAGGCCGCCGATGCCCGCCAAGCGCGGATGATTGGCCACGACATTCATCTGCTGGTCCATCCAGACGTGGTAATCCACGTTTGGCAGCTTGTTAAGGCCGCCCGGGGGCATGGAGAAGAGCCCGAAGGCGATGACCATCTTCTGCTTGACGCCGGGTTCCTTGGCTTCCCAATCGGCGATGCCGTCGACGAACGTTTCCAATGCGTCCTTCGAGCCTTTCTCGCTGGACATTTCGTGCAGGTAGCGTTCGAGCGCGATCCGGCAGTTCGAGTCGAGGAGCGTCCGAATGAATGACGGGCCGATCATCTCCTGATTCAACTTCTTGCCACTGCCGCCGACGTAAGCGTAGAAGGACTTGTCGCTGTACCGAGCATCCGCGCGCAGTTTTTTGATGGCCTCTTCGTAGACGCGATGCCGCTGCTGCTCGCGGTCCACACGTGCCTGTCGCTCCGGGCCGACGGCCGCGCCCGCCGGGGTCGACGGGTTGTTCACGATGAACTCGTTGACGATGATCCCGTTCAAGAACGGCGACGTATCGAGAAAGCTCGTCCAGTATTTGAAGTGGTCCTCCGCCGTCCGGGCCTGCCCGTTGATCCCGACTTCCGCGGCAAACTGTTTTCCTTGGCGGTGCCAGCCCTCAATGACCGGGCGAGGCAGCGCGATGTTGTGCGGGACGATCAGCGTCGTGACGTTCGGCAGGATGTCCTTCTTGAGGAACTCCGGATCGTAGCGGCCGTAGGATTTGATCGCCGGGTCGAATCCCAGGCCGCAATGGATGAGTTCGGGAATCGCCGTGATGACGAGACGGGCAATGCGAAGATTGCCGGTACATTCGACGCGGAGCTGGTGCTCTCCTTTGGCAACATGTCGCATCGCTTCGGCCCGCGGGCCGTCCTTGGCGTCGTGAACGATGACCGTGTGCGGCCGCGACGCCGGGTCGAGGGTGATCGTGCAGCCGCCGGTGCCATTGAATGTCGCGGCGATGAACACCCAGCCTTCTGCGGCGCGGGCGAACGTAAACTCGGCGTTGGGTTCTGCGACGGCGGTCGAATTGACAAGTTCTGTGACGAGGTTGTTTCGCTTGGTCTCGCCCTTGCCGAGTTCGGGTGCGGCGGGCCCAGCCCGCGCGACTCCGAACGCCGCGGCGAGCAGGCCAATGACAATTGACCATCGGGACAGCCGGCGTGCGGTGCGTTTCATCGTCTCACGCGGTTCGGGTCCCAAAGGAAAGCGGGTCACTCATCCACGACGACCAATGTGCACGGGTGCTTCATGGCCGGGCTGCGGATCGTCCGCACGGTCGTCTTGTCCGGCGCCACTTCGCGGATCGCGCCGTCCCGGGCGATCGAGATGAGTGTGTTCCCGTTTTTCAGGCGCAGGAACCCGCTCGGCCAGTTCAGCTTCTGGTCGCGTGGCGCGTCGGCCCCGCCGTACTTCCACACGGTCTCGCCCTTGGCGGATACCTCGATCACGTAGAAACCGGTCGGACTGCCGTAGCCGTTGCCGCTGCTGATCAGCGTGTTGCCGTTCGGCAGCCGCGTCGCCAGGTACGGAAAAGGTAGGTCGTAGCGCCAGACGACCTTCTTGTCGGGCGACACTTCGAGGACCGCGTCCTCCGTGCTGGCGCAGATCAGGGTATTGCCGTTGTCCAGCCGGCGGACCTGCCGCATGGTCGGCCGCGGTCGCTGGTTGGTGTTCGCGACGTCGAAGCTCCAGACGACGTTGTCCTTCTCGTCGATCTCGACGACGCGCATCGGGCCGTTGTCCGCGATGACGGTGTGGCCGTTCGCAAGCCGCTGCGCCGATTCCGCGTTCTCGACGATCGGCTTACCGATCTCCTTGACCACGCGTTTATCCGGCGCGACTTCCTGCACGGTCCGGCCGCAGACGATGAGCAGATTGCCGTTCGGGAGCAGCTGGACGTCGTGGCCGTTGTCGTTTCGGGCGTCCCAGAGGAGCGTGCCGTCCTCCTTGATCTTGATGACGCGCCTGGTCTCGTGGTCGGCGACGATGATGTGCGTCTCCGCCGCGGCGCGGCCGGCGATCACGGCGATCACTAGGGCGATGAGTGGATAGAATTTCTTCATGGGAGAAGACCGCTGTGACACGCGGAAGCTGTTATGGCCGTGATTCGGCGCTTGCGGAAGCGATGCCATGACAGCAAGCATATTGGAACGCCGTGTCACTGAGGAGCACAAAGGCAAACCGGGCGGGAATCAAGATAAGCCCGTGACCGGAAGGAGACCCGCGATGCGCCTGGTCATGTTTGTAGGGCTGTTTCTGTCTGCGGCCGCCGGCGCGCTCGCCGGCGAGGATGACGTGGCCCAGCTCATCGACCGCGCCCTGAAAGCGCACGGCGGCGCCGACCGCCTGGCCCAGCCGCGGGCGTACACGGTCGTCGTGGAAATGACCGCCAAGTCCAAACGGGCGCCCGCCGGGGTCTCGTCAATGGCGACGCACTCCTTTCAACCGCCCAACCAATACCGGCTCGAAGAGGACGCCGTCCGCGGCGGCCGGCCTTCGAAATACATCGAAGTCTACAACGGCAACCGGGGCTGGACGAAGCGGGACGGCGTCCTCCAGCCGATGGCCCCCAAGAACGCCGCCCAGCCCCCGGACGTCGAGCTGGGCTTCGGTTATAAGTTCATCCTCTGCCTGCGCGACCGCAACACTACCGCCGCGGCGCTCGGCGCCTCGAAGGTCGGGACGACCGCGGCTTTCGGCGTCAAGCTCACCCGCCCTTTGGGGCGGGGCTCGGAGGAGCGGCGGCTCTATTTCGACGCGGAGACCGGACTCCTCCTCAAGTCGGAACTGCACGCCCGCCTTTCGACCGGCGGAGAACTCGCCTCGGAACAGACCTGGGCCGATTGGAAGATGATCGACGGCATCGCCGTCCCACATCGCGTGACGAACGCCATTCGGGACACGGGCGGCACGGTCCACGACCGCGTCTTCAGTGACTTCAAGTTTGCCGACAAGCTGGACCCCAAGCTGTTCGACCGGCCGTGAGGGAGGTGGCGCCCGGTGGTGTATGCCGCATACGAGTGACACCTCAAACCCGAATCTGTTCCAGCGAATCGAGGCGCTCAACCAGTGCGGCGCCGCCGGTCCCCTCGTGTTCGGAGAAGCCGTCGTACTCGACCAGGCCGCCGAAGTCGATATCCGTCGCGGCGATCACCTGCCGGACACTGATCTGATAAGTCTTGTAGCCGGCGTAGACGAACTCCAATTCCGACAGTTCGCGGGCCTGGCTGACCTTGTAGGCGGTGGCCGACGGCCGGCCGTCCTCGGTGACGATGGCGACCACCTTCCAGAACGCCAGCGGGACGCGGGCGCCGCGGTATTCAAGGTCGTCGTCGGTGAAGAACGGCCCCGTGAACACCGACACCCGCATCCCGTCGGCCCGGGCGTTGTGCAGGATGTAGTTCTCCAGCCCGAGCCAGGTTTGCTGGTTAACGCCGGCCATCTGCGGACAACTGTTCGTGAAATGGAATGTGTCGCGATTCGCCCGGCGGGCGGTCGACAGGTTGCCCCAGATCGGGTCTTCGCGCCGCACCATGTGCCCGCGGTCCAGGGCGTTGCCGTCGTACAGGGCGTCGCCCCACTGGTCCTCCTTGTCCAGTCGGCCGTCGAAGTTCCAGGTTTTGATCCGCGGCACGGACTTGGATTCGTTGCCGTCGATGTTCGCCGCGGTGAGCAGGGGCATGCGGCGGGATTTCGACATCATGACCGAGAAGTGCTCGTACTTCAGTTCGACGCCGCCCCGGCCCGGACCGCGGCGCACGTCGAGCAAGTCCCCGGCGCGTTCGCCGGACGGGCGTGGGAGCGGGATGTCCCAGCCGTCCAGGAATGAGGATTCGTAGCCGTCGCGGTCTTCAAAATCTCCCGCCGCCGTGGTCGGCTCGCGGCCGGCCCTCTCAAGTTCCGCCTCCGGGTCTCCGATCCGTTCCATTCCCTCGAGGGTCGCCTTTTTCGTCAGGTTCGCCGCCATGAGTAGCCCTTTCTTCGATTGGGGAAGTGCGACGCGAGGAGGGACTCGACCGCCCCGTCCCACCTCCGGTACGCCTTCCGGATCCATTTGAGCCGCTCCGACTTCGGCCGCGCGGCGCACAGCGCGTTCAGTAGCTGCCGCGTCCGCCACGCGCGATCGACGAGCTCGACGGGGGCCTCCAGCGCGTGTTCGGCGTCGAGCGCGAGGGCACCGGCGCAGGCGTCCGGACGGAGTTCCGTCAATGGGATGTCGGTCAGGACGTCTTGAAGGATACTGGCCAGTTGTCGCCGGGCGCGGGCGCTGCCGAACTCGTCTCGCATGCAGTACCTGATGGGGTCGCGAAAATCCGGGTCGGGGCCGCGGAGTAATGTCGCCGTCGTCGGGTCGGCATTGCGCGCGGGCAGGAACGCGGCCGCATCCCATTCCGACTCGTGTTTGTACAAGGCGTCGATGCGGGCGAGCGTGTTTTGCGCGGTCGGCAATTGTCGGTCGCGGCCTTGCAACCTGTCGGCCGCGGCTTCGAGCAACCCGCTGACCGCGCGCAGTTTTGGCAACCCGGCCAGCTCGCGCAGTGCGCCCGGGCGGAGAGGCACGAGTGACGGCGCCGGCCGAAACTGCACGCCCGACCGCCGCCCGGCAAGGAGCCCGAGTAGAAAGATCCGGTGGTGGAGCAAGGCCCGCAGGCGCTTCGGTTCCAGGTCTTCCGCCCGGGCGACGAGCTTGGCGACCAGCGATCGGTCCTTTCGGCTTAAAGGGCTCGCGGCGTGATCGATGACAAGGGCGACGGCCAGCCAGCTGATGGCGGCCGTCGCATCCGCGACGATGGCGCTCCCGGGGGTCGCCTCCCCGACCGCCCTGACCGCTTGCGGCAGGAGTGTGCGCGGGGTTCGCTTCGACCGCAGTCCGAGAATGCTCCTGTGATAAGCTTCTTTGACGAGCGTCAGCCACGCCTCGTCCGGTCCGTACAGGGCGTCGCGCATCGCCGCCCAATCGCCGGTGGCGAACAGGACGTCCCACTCCCAGTCGAGCA
>DATJGQ010000908.1:0-5181 GCA_035494815.1 Gemmataceae bacterium | reverse complement strand
TCTGGTTTAGCACGCAGGTGACGTTCGCCGGCCCGGCGGCCGACGCCTTCTTGCTGCGGCGTGACGGCGACGGCGCCCCGGTCGCCTTCACGGTCACCACCGACGTCATCGGCGGGGTGACGGTCGCCACGCTCACCGGTTTCACGGGGGCGGCTACGGAATTCGGTTCTCTGGCGGACGGCTCCTATACACTCACCGCCTTTGCTGCCCGCATCTCCACGCCGACCGGGCCGCTGGACGGCAACGGTGATGGCGTCGGCGGTGACGATTACACTTTCGGCGCCGCACAGGGCCTCTTCCGTCGGTACGGGGATGCAACCGGCGATGGTCGCGTGGACGCCGCCGACCTCGCCGTATTCCGTCAGACTTTTGGCCGAATCGTGGGCGATCCGCTGTACCTGAGTTGGCTGGACGTCAACGGCGATGGTGTGATTAACGGCATCGACCTGACGCGGTTCCGGCAGGCGTTCGGCGGCTGAAGTTCATTCGCGAACGAGTCCCGCCGCAACTTTAGCGGTCGACGAGGAGGAGATTGACATGATCACCAAATACTCAACACGACCTGCGTGCGGCCAGGCCGCGGCCACGGGCGGCCGGCGCCACTCAATGTTTGGCATCCGTCAACACTTTACGCGGCCCTCTCGCCGGTGGCGGCGGCCACGGTTGGAACGACTCGAGGACCGGACGGTGCCCGCCACCATACTCTGGGACGGCGGTCCGACGGGACAGGGCACGAACTGGCTGGACCCGGTCAACTGGGCCGGCGACGTCCTGCCGGGGCCGAACGACGACGCGGTGGTTGGGCCGGCCGCCCCGGGGCAGTCGGCGGAAGTCACGCTGACGGGCACCGCCGCCGTCCGCAGCGCGACCGTGTCAGGCGGGACCCTGCGACTGCTCAACGCGAGCTTCAGCGGGTCGCTGGTGAACCGCGGGACCGTTCTTGCCCTTGGAACGGACATCGTCGCCGGCGCCCTGACGACGGTCGCGGGCTCGACCATCCGTGTCGTCAGCGACGCAACGTACAAGGACTGCGACCTAACCGTCCCGTCGTTCACCAACAACGGCCGGATCGAGCTGATCAGCAACAGTCGGCTCCGGGTCGGAACCACCGGCGCGCCGACAGGTACGCTGACCAACGCCAGTGGAGGTACGATCACCGCTTCGACGAATTCCAGCCAGTTCGCCGCTACATATGTTTCTGGTGCGGCGTTCAACAACCAAGGTACGGTCTCCGTCGGCCCGTCCATTGATCTGCTCGTCGCAACCTCCGGATCGTCCTCCAACGCGGGCTCCATCGACATCGCCCTCGGTGGCATCTTCTCCTTCAACCGCCTGGACCCGATTGCGGGCCAAGAGCCGCAATTCGTCAACAGCGGCGCCGTCACCATCGGCGGCGGCGGCGCGGTCCCCCAGGGCTTGTTTCATTCCCAGAATTACCGCCACCGGTCCGGTTCGCTCACGGGTGCTGGTCAGGTCAGTCTGGACGGCGCCACGTTTGAGACCGATTACACGGTTGCCGTCGGCTATTTGAGTCTGAGCGCTGGGTACGAGGGACCCCAACCGCGGGACATCAACGGCCCGGGCACGGTGACGAACCCCGCGGGCCATACGCTCGCCATAAATGGCCGTATCAATGCGCCGCTGGTCAATCAGGGGACACTGCGCGCGTGGTCCGCGACCGTCACCAGTCCGCTGAGCAACTCCGGAACGATTACAGTCTTCGCCGACATGACCTGGAACACACCGGGCGGTTCGACTAACTCCGGGACGATCGACATCAGCGGCGGCAACTTCACGCTCAACCAACCGCCGGGCGCGAGCTTCGCTACGACGGGGACGATCACGGTCGCCGCCGGCCGCACCTTCGCGATCAACGGCGGTTATAGTCAGGCCGCCGGGACCACGACCGTCGCTGGCGCGCTGACGGTCAACGGCAACTTCTCCCAGGGCGGCGGCGGCCTGGCCGTGGAGTTGAATGGCCCGACCCCCGGGACGGAGTACGGCCAGATCAAGGTCACGGGCACCGTGGCACTGAGCGGCCCGCTCAGCGTGACGCTCGGCTACCCCGCCGGACCGAATGACAGCCTCCGGATTTTCGACAACGATGGCACCGACCCGGTGACCGGCACATTCGCCGGACTGCCGGAAGGGGCGAGGCTGGCGGTCAACGGCCAGCGCTTCACGTTCAGTTACATCGGCGGAACAGGCAACGACGTGGTCTTGTCGCCCGATCGGCCGGCGACCCTCGTTTGGGACGGCGGCCCGACCAGTCAGGGGACGAGTTGGTCCGACCCGGTCAACTGGGACCGGGATTTTGTGCCCGGGCCCAATGACGACGTTGTCATCGGCCCGCTCGCGGGTGCGTCGACGGTCGTTACCTTGGCGGCGAACACGCCTGTACACAATTTGACAGTAACCGGGGCGACGCTCCGCCTGGTCAACACCACGCTCACGGTGGCCAGTCTGACCAATGCCGGCACCATCGAGCTGACCAGCGACGGCGGCAGCAATTCGTCCGGGCTGGCCGTCGGCACGGGATCGATCACCAACGCCGTCGGCGGCACCATCCGGACGGTTGCCGGCTCCGGCGGCGATCGGACGTTGACCGGACGCATCGATAATCAGGGTACGCTCAGCATGGGCACGAAGACGACCTGGTCGAATGCAGGCGGCTCGACCAACTCAGGAACGTTTAGCGTCACCAGTGGTTTCGTGGAGATTCGGAATGCGTCGCCGTTTACCTCAAGCGGGACAATAAACGCCGCTAGCGGGGCAGTGATCTTTGATCAGCAGTCGTCGTTCAGCGTCACCGGGACGGTCAACATCGCAGCCGGCGGCTGGTTCGGGACTTCGGAGGGAACATTTACGAACTTCAGCGGCTTCACGCTCACTGGCGGCACGTTTAACGTGGCCGGCACGCTCTGGTTGAGAGACCGCCTCGTTAATCTCGCCGCCGATCTGGTCCTGGACGGACCGCAGTCGCGAGTGGTCACTAGCGGCTGGGCTGACGCCCTGTTATGGATCAGCACGATTACCAGCGCCGGCCGGCTAACATTGCTAAACGGCCGAAACCTGTCCTTTACGAACGCGACGGGGGCCTTGAACGCTGGCGTCTTGACTGTCGGCGCCGGCTGCTCCGTCCCGGCACGCTGGGGCCTGCCTAACACGGGCACGCTGGCCGGAGGCGGCACCGTCGTCGGGAACGTCACCAACACCGGCACCGTCAGTCCCGACGGTGTGCTGACCGTATCCGGTTCCTACTCGGCCACGGGCGGGTTGGCCGTTGATCTCAACGGCCCCACTCCCGGTACGCAGTACGACCAGCTGAAGGTCAACGGCACCGTTGCTTTGGGCGGGCCCCTGGTCGTCCGCCCCGGCTACCCGGTTCCGAAGGCCACCGTCTTTCGGATTATCGACATCGACCTGACCGATGCGGTTACCGGCACTTTGACCGGGCTGCCGGAGGGAGCGACGCTGGTGGTCAATGGGCAGACGTTCCGGATCAGCTACGTCGGCGGCGACGGCAACGACGTCACGCTGACGCGGGTCGGGCCGATCTCGCTGGCGCCGATCACGGAGGTGAACGACAACGTGCCGCAACGGTCCCGCGTGACCAGCCTCGCCGTCTGGTTTAGCACGCAGGTGACGTTCGCCGGCCCGGCGGCCGACGCCTTCCTGCTGCGGCGTGACGGCGACGGCGCCGCGGTCGCGTTCACGGTGACCACCGACGTCATCGACGGGCAGACCGTCGCGACGCTCACCGGTTTCACCGGGGCGGCCACGGAATTTGGTTCGCTGGCGAATGGTGACTACACGCTCACCGCGCTGGCCGCCCGCATCTCGACCCTGGCCGGCCCGCTCGACGGCAACGGGGACGGCGTCCGTGGTGACGACTACACCTTCGGCAGCGCGCAGGGCCTCTACCGCTTATACGGGGATGCGACCGGCGACCGGCGCGTGGACGCCGGCGACCTCACCATGTTCCGCCAGACCTTCGGCAGCATGGCGCGCGACACGCAGTACCTCAACTGGCCTGACGTTAACGGCGACGGCGCCATCAACGGCATCGACCTGACGCGGTTCCGACAAGTCTATTTCGCCAGCCCGCCGCGGGTGGCCGCGGTCCAGGTGGACGACGGGTCGCCCCAACGGTCCCGCATTGCGAGTCTAACCGTGTCCTTCAGCGCGGGAGTGACGTTCGCCGGGGCGCCGGGGGCGGCGTTCGTCCTTACGCGTGAAGACGGCACTCCTGTGACGTTCGCGGCCACGGCGACCATCGCTGGCGACGCCACGCGGGTGACGCTCGACCACTTCGCCGGGCCGGCCGTCGAGGCTGGGTCGCTTGCCGACGGGCGGTACACGCTCAAAGTCCTGGCGAGCCAGGTCTCTACGCCCGGAGGCGCGCTCGACGGCAACGCTGACGGCACGCCGGGCGACGACTACACCTTCGGCGCCGCCCAGGGCCTCGTCCGCAAGTACGGCGACGGGAACGGCGATGGCAAGGTAGACGCCGCCGACCTGGCCCTGTTCCGTCAGACGTTCGGTCGAACGGTGGGCGACCCGCTGTACCTGAGCGGGTTTGACGTCAACGGCGATGGCGCCATCAACGGCACCGACCTAACCCGGTTCCGGCAGGCGTTCGGCGCCGGCGGCTGACACGAAAAGCCCGGAACGCCGGGCGCGGCGCGGGACAGCGTACCCGCGCCGATCGATGACACGGCGAGTCCGACCCGTTCGGACCGGACCGGCGGCGGCCCGCCCGCTCGCGCGGGACGCGCCGACGACCGCTGACCACGCGGGCGACGAGAGGTTCACACCATGTACCAGACGCCCCCGACCCGCCGCGTCCGGACCCGATACGTGACCCGATCCCTCCGCCGGTGGGCGCGGGTTCGCCTGGAGCGACTCGAAGATCGGACGGTGCCGGCCACCATTACCTGGGACGGCGGCCCGACCGGTCAGGGAACGAACTGGCTCGACGCCGTCAACTGGGTCGGCGACGTGCTGCCCGGGCCTAACGATGACGCGGCGATCGGCCCGGCCGCCCCGGGGCAGCCGGCAGAAGTCTATCTCACCGGCGCCGCCACCGTTCAAAGCGCGACCGTGACAAACAGAACCCTCCAACTGCTCAATGCCAACTTGAGCGGCTTGCTGGGGAACAGCGGGATTGTCATCGCCCTC
>DATJGQ010000907.1:0-2786 GCA_035494815.1 Gemmataceae bacterium | reverse complement strand
CTCTTCGCGCAGCTGGTTGGTGCGGTCGTAGGCGTCCTGCACCGCGGGCCGGGCTTTGTTCCAGTCGAGGTTCGAGGTGCCGCGGGCCCCGGTCCAGCCGGAGGAGACGTCCGTCTCGACGTCGTTGAACGACTTGCCCTGGTACTTCTCCGACGAGGTCAGGCCGTAGCGATACGCCGGGGCGTAGCGGTCGAAGGTGCTGTCCTCTTCGACGTACGGCCGCGACTTGAAATTCTCCTTCCAGTAAGCTTCCTCGGCGGTCGGGTCGATCCATTCGCCGACGGCGTGCCCGGCCAACCCGCCGGCGACACCGCCGATGACCGCCCCGGCGACGACGCCGACCGGCCCTGCCGCCGCCCCGGCCGCCATGCCTGCTGCCGCTCCGCCGACCGCCGTGCCCACGCCCGTGCCGATCGGGTGCGAGCCCGGTTCGCCGGTGATGGGGTCTTCGTTGCGGTCGGTTGAATTCGTCGTCTTTCTGCTCGCCATGATGCAACTCCTTGCGAGATGTGACCTAAAAGAGACACGCAGGCAGTAGGGGCAAAAGCGGTGCCGAGAAGAAAGGGATGAGGGATGAGAGATGAGGGATGAAGTGAAAACCAAAAGACAACTTCCAATTCTTCCCTCATCCCTCATCCCTTTCTTCATCCCTCTTCCTTACTCCTTCATCCCTTTCTTCGCCGCGGCCCCTGTCCCGCAAACCCGGGACAACGCAGAACGCATCGGCTGACGCGGCCTCCTTCCCGCGGAGGCCGAGGATCAGGCCTTGATCGACCCACAGCACGGGGTTGTCCGTCTGGGCCGCGACGGCCCGTCGCACAATCATCTCGGCCAGGTCGAGGTTGCCGGCATCGACGGCCTCCCACGCCTGCTCCGCGAGTTTGCGGGCGCGGCGGCGATCTTTGGTTTTCTGCTTTTTGGGGTTCATGAATCTTCCTCAGCGCGCGGCCACGGAACGCCCGGCGTTGCGGCCGTAAACTGGCCCTGTCCCGTCTCGCCCTAGGGTAGTGGCACGTTTCCCCTCCCAGGTGATCGCTCGATGACAACGCTTGGCCGCGGTGTCTACACCATTTCTGACGCAGCCCGGCTGACGGGTCTGCGCCCGGCCCGCGTCCGCGAGTGGTTTCGCAGACGGCCGCCGCCGTCGCGGCGCCGCCCCATTTTCATCAGCGACTACGCCCCGCTAGCCGGCGAGACTGCCATCAGCTTTTTGGACCTGGTCGATGTCTACGTCGCGGGGCAGCTCCGCGAGTACGGCGTCTCCATGCAGAACGTCCGCCGCGTTTACAACTCGCTCGCGGCCGACCTGGACGTCAAGCACCCGTTTTGCCATCAGCGGTTGTTGACCGACGGCAAGACGGTCCTCACGAGTGGCCTCGACGAGCAGGGGCGCGAGGAACTGATCGAGGTTCTCAGTCGGCAAAAGGTATTCCCGGAGATCATCCAGCCGTTTTTGCACCGGATCGACTACGACCGGATCGAGATGGCCCGGCGCTGGCGGATCGCGGATCAGGTCGTGGTCGATCCCGGGCTTTGTTTTGGCAAGCCGGTCGTCGAGGCGGCCGGGATGCCGACGGCGATCCTGGCGGCCGGGTACCGGGCGAATGCGGACGACGAAGACGTCGTGGCCGACTGGTACAACGTCGCGTCCGCAGACGTGCTGGCAGCCGTCCGGTTCGAGAGGTCGCTGGCCGCATGACGTTTTTTTTTCGACCGGTGCACGTCGCCGCGAATCGCCCACATGGTTCACGCCTACGAGACCGACCACACAGTCCGCCATCACGACGACGACAACCGGTTCAGTAAGTCAACGCCCGATATCGAATGGATCAAAGCGATCGGGGCCGAAGACCCCGCCTGGGCTGTGGTCAGCGGGGATGCGCAGATTCTCAAGAACAAGCACGAGCTGGCCACCTTGCGAGCGACGCGGCTGAAGTTCTTCTGCCTGAGCAGCCAATGGATGCACATGCCGATCCACGAGCAGGCGTGGCGGTTCATGAAGGTCTGGCCGCAGGTCACCCAGAACGCGCTGACGAGTCGCGATTCGCTGTTCGAGGTAGGGGCGGGAAGGCGCTGAAGGTCGATCCGATACGGATGTAGTCGGCCCGTGCGATTCGGCTTTCATGGCTGCCGCGATCGGGCCCTTTCCGGTTCCCGGCGAGTCGCCTCTCCGTTCTTTGTCCCGCGACAGCACAGAGGCGGCGCCTGGACTTTCGATCAACGGCAGTCTGGTAGCGAGAACAGTATCACGACGTCACCGCGACAACGAAAAGCCCGGATCGATGCCAAGCTCGCGGAGCTTGTCGGCCAGTCGGCCGAGGTGCCAGCGGCGCACGCCGCGCTCGCCGGCGACCAAGGCGATCAACTCCTCCGCGTCGGGTGTGAACGTGAGCATCGTGACGGGGCCGGTGGTGCGGAGGGTCAGCAACTCTTGGCCGTCGGGACTCCAGAGGCGGATGGCGCGGTCGTGGCCGCCGGTGGCGATGAGTTGGGCACGCGGAGCGATCGCGGCCGCGGTCAGGGCGTCGCGGTGAGCCTCCGGGAGATCGGCTTTCAGGTCACCCGAGGGGACGTGGAAGATTCGCAACTGGCCGGCCTCGTTTCCGGCAACGGCGATTTCGTTGGCCTCGTCGAGGGCGAGCGCGGTCACGGGAGTATTCCCGACGGCCCAATCGGTTCGAGGTTGGGCCGCGGCGTCGAGGACAATGACGCGGCCGTCGCGGCGACCGGCGAGCACCCACTCGGCGCCCGGGGCGACCGTGTAATAGACCGAACCGGCGCGCTGC
>DATJGQ010000906.1:0-2579 GCA_035494815.1 Gemmataceae bacterium | reverse complement strand
CCGCGATATGATGACTGACACCGCAAGAGGTTTCGTGATGCCGTTCCGCACCTCCCGCCGCGTCGAGTTCTGCGACACCGACATGGCCGGCATCGTCCACTTCTCGAACTTCTTCCGCTTCATGGAATTCGCCGAACAGGGGTTCCTGCGGTCCCTGGGGCTCAGCGTCGCGTGGTCGGAGGGAACGGTCCGCTACGGCTTTCCGCGCGTCTCGGCGTCGTGCGATTTTACGAAACCGGTCCGCTTCGAGGACGTGCTCGACATCGACGTGACCGTCGCGCAAATCGGCACGAAGTCGGTGACGTACCGGTTCGACTTCGCCTGCCGAGGTGTGCCGGTGGCGCGCGGCCAGGTCAGCGCGGTCTGCTGCAAGAAAGGCCCCGAAGGCAGTCTGGAGTCGATCGAGATTCCGCCCACGATTCGCACGAAACTGCAAACGGCGACCGAGGCTCGCAGCTGATGGCCGAGCCGTATCTGCTGCGCCTCACGGCCCGCCTCGTGGACGGACTCTCCCGGCTGCCTTCGTCCGAACGCGATTGTCACGCCGCTTACCTGAGCGGGACACAAAACCCGGACGGCGGATGGTCCGGCCGCGAGGGCGATTCCGACCTGTATTACACCGCGTTCGCGCTGCGCGGGCTGGCCGTGCTCGACGCGTTGACCGCCGATATTGCTGGTCGAGCCGCGTCGTACTTGCGCCAGCGATCGCAGTCGCAGGCAACAGTCATCGACTTCTTCTCGTTCTTGTATGCTGCCGCTCTGGTCGAACTGGGCGGCGGTGGCGACGTGCTCGCCGAGAGCCCGCCCGACTGGCCGGACCGCGTGGCGGCGACGCTCGAATCGCTCCGATCCCCCGACGGCGGCTATGGCAAACAGCCAGGCGCCGCGTCGGGCAGCACGTACCACACGTTTCTCGTCGCGCTCTGTTACCAGTTGCTCGACCGACCGCTCCCCGATGTCGAGGCCGCGGTCCGCTTCGTTCGCACACGCCGACGAGAGGACGGCGGCTTCGTCGAAGTCGCCCCGCAGCGGAAGAGTGGAACCAATCCCACCGCCGCGGCCGTCGGTCTTTTGACGAATGCAAACGCGCTCGACGAAGAAACAACGACCGGCGTCGCCGACTTTCTCGTGAGTCTGTCATCCGTGGACGGCGGCCTCCAGGCAAACGAGCGGGCGCCGCTCGCCGATTTGCTCTCGACTTTCACGGGCGCCTGGACGCTCGCCGAACTGGGCGCCCTCGACCGCCTCGACAAGGATCGGTTGGCGGCGTTCGCCCGCGGCTGTGCCGTCCCGACCGGCGGCTTCCGCGGCGGTCTGTGGGACGAGCGCGCCGACGTCGAATACACTTTCTACGGTCTCGGCGTCCTCGCGCTCTGCTCGTGATCTTCCATCACCAGCCCGAAGCGCAAGCGAGGGACTTGCGAGTGCCCCTAGAAGTCGACCACCTCGGCAAAGACTACCCGACACGGAACGGACCGCTCTCAGTCCTCCGCGACGTGTCGCTCCGCCTGGACCGCGGCGCGGCGCTCGCCGTCATGGGCCCGAGCGGTTCCGGCAAGAGCACGCTCCTGCACCTGCTCGGCACGCTCGACCGGCCGACGCACGGCACCGTCCGCCTCGACGCCGCCGACCCGTTCGCCCTGCCGGAGCCGCAGCTCGCCGACTTCCGCAACCGCTCTATCGGCTTCGTCTTTCAGGACCATCACCTGTTGCCGCAGTGCACGGTCCTGGAAAACGTGCTGATCCCGACGCTGATCAACGCCGACGGCAAGTCGAGCGAGACCGAATCGTGGGCGAAGTCGTTGCTCGAGCGCGTCGGCCTCTCGGGCCGGTTGGACCACCGTCCCGCGGAACTCTCCGGCGGCGAACGGCAGCGGGTGGCGGTCGCGCGGGCGCTCGTCCGCAAACCGGTGCTGCTGTTGGCCGACGAACCGACCGGCAATCTCGACCGGAAATCCGCCCACGCGGTCGGCGAATTGTTGCTCGACTTGCACAAGCAGGAGCAGACGATGCTGGTGGTCGTGACGCATAGTGCGGAATTGGCCGGAATGTTTCCAAGGCGAATGGAAATGAACGACGGGACGTTGCAGTCGATCAGTTAGCCCGCCGCTTGCGGCGGGTAGACTCTCCCGCCGCAAGCGGCTATGAATTAGCCCGCTGCGGCGACGGAGTCTTCCCGCCGCAAGCGGCGGGCTAATTGAATACCGATGACCCTCTTCAAACTCCTCCGCCGCAACCACGTCTTCCACCGCCGCGGCAACCTCGCCGTCCTGCTCGGCGTCGCCGTAGGCACCGCGGTGCTGACGGGGGCGCTGCTGGTCGGCGATTCACTCCGCGGCAGCCTGCGCGACCGGGTGATGAAGCAGTTTCGCAACACCACTTACATGTTGTCCGCCGGACGGTTCTTTCAGGAAGCAACGGCAGAAAAGGCGATTCGCGACCCGGCCTCCCGCGCGATCGTTCTCCAGGGCTCCGCCCGCACGGCCGACGACGGCTCCGACACGGGGCGACGCGTAAACAAAGTTGCCGTGTTCGGTCTGAAGTTGGAGCGGTTCGAGGAAGGGGCGGAGTACTACGAC
>DATJGQ010000905.1:0-5110 GCA_035494815.1 Gemmataceae bacterium | reverse complement strand
GGGGCCAGGGCGAAGGCGTCCTCAGTCTGATGGACGACGGAGAGCTGCCCGTCGTCCCAGTCGTGCTCATCTCGTCCCGGCCGTGTCTGCAACAGCTCTCCGAGTCGACCGGGACTCGGGTCTGGTCCGCCCTGCCCAAGCCGGTGGCGCCGGAACGGCTGGAGGAGAATATCCGCTGGGCATTCGCGGCGGGCGCGGAGTTCAACCACCTCCCGCCGGCGGCCTCGCGCATCGACCCTTGGGGGACACGAAGCGTGGCCCGGTTCGCGTCGGGCTGAATAATTCGCTTCCGACGTAATCCGTACAATACCCACGCCCGAACCGACGCCGGCCGCGGCGCCTGCAACCGACAGGGGGCCAGCGATGCCCGGACGGGACATTATCGTTGTCGGCGCCTCCGCCGGGGGTGTCGAAGCGCTGGCGACTCTCGCCCGCGGCTTGCCCGCCGATATCCCCGCGGCGATTTTTGTGGTTCTGCACGTCTCGCCGCACGGCACCAGTGTGCTGCCTCGAATCATCAGCCGGGCCGGGCGCCTCCCCGCAACGCACGCCTGGGACCGGGAGCCGATCCGACCGGGACGGATTTACGTCGCCCCGCCGGATCGACATTTGCTGCTCAAGTCAGGGCACGTCCGTGTCGCTCGCGGGCCGACCGAAAACAGTCACCGCCCGGCGATCGACCCGCTATTCCGGACCGCGGCCCGCGGCTACGGCCGCCGTGTCATCGGTGTCGTCCTCTCGGGATTGCTGGATGACGGGACCGCCGGGTTGTTGGCGATCAAGGAGCGCGGGGGCTTGGCCGTCGTTCAGCACCCGGACGACGCCATGTTCCCGAGCATGCCCCGCAGCGTGATGGACAACTTGACGGTGGACCACGCCGTACCGGTCGCCGAGCTGGGGGCGCTCTTGGAGCGGCTGGCCAAGGAACCGGTGCCGGCCGCGTCGCAACCGGCGGCCCCGACCGAAATGCAGGTGGAGGCTGACATGGCCGAACTCGAACTGGACGCGCTGGAGAACCCCCGTCGCCCCGGCGCCCCGTCGGGTTTCGCCTGCCCGGCCTGCGGCGGCTCATTATGGGAACTCCGCGACGGCGAACTGATCCGTTACCGCTGCCGCGTCGGTCACGCGTGGTCCCCGGACAGCTTGCTGGCCGAGCAGTCCGGGGCCGTCGAAACCGCCCTCTGGTCGGCGTTGCGGGCACTGGAAGAACGGGCCGCGTTAGCGCAGAATATGGCCCAGCGGGCGGCCCAGCGGGGCAACGACCCGATCGCCCGCAAGTTTGCCGACCAGGCCCGCGAATGCGAGTCCGACGCGAGACTCATCCGCGAAGTCCTGCTGGCCAAGCGCGGCGAGAATACCGAGTCCGTGCAGCCGGATGCCGACATACAATCGTCGGCGGGACGGCCGCCGGCGGTTCCGCCGATGAAATCATGACGGCCGATGCCCCTCGCGCGGGTCGCGCTCCGCCGCGTCGCGGTTAAACGTTTAGCCGCGATGCGCGGCGGAGCGCGACCCGCGCGACGATCCTCCCTTGACCGTGGCGTACCGCGCCGCGCGAGGTCATGCCCATGGGCCAGCCCGAGGAGCAGAACGGCGAGTTCGAGCAGTTGCTCGCGTACCTGCACCGCACCCGCGGGTTCGACTTCGGCGGCTACAAGCGGACCAGCCTGCAGCGCCGCATCCGCAAGCGGATGGAGACCATCGGCGTCGAACAGTTCGACCAATACACGGACTACCTGGAAGTCCACCCGGACGAGTTCGCGCACTTATTCAACACCATCCTGATCAACGTCACCGATTTCTTTCGCGACGGGCCGGCGTGGGATTACCTGGCGAAAGAAGTCGTGCCGCGGATCGTCGGCGGCAAACTGCCGGCCGATCCGATCCGCGTCTGGAGCGCTGGCTGCGCTTCGGGCGAGGAGACCTACACGCTGGCGATGGTCTTCTGCGAAGCGGTGGGGCCGGATCGGTTCCGCGAGCGCGTGAAGGTTTACGGCACCGACGCGGACCAGGAGGCCCTCAATCAGGCCCGGCAAGGCATATACACGGCCCACGAGGCCGAGCAACTCGACCCGAGGCTTCGCGAGAAGTACTACGAGCCCGTCGGCGACCGCCTAACCTTCCGCAAGGACCTCCGCCGCAGCGTCATCTTCGGCCGGCACGACCTGACGCAGGACGCTCCCATCTCGCGGGTGGACCTGTTGGTCTGCCGGAACACGCTGATGTATTTCAACGCCGAGGTCCAATCCCGCATTCTCGAGCGATTTCATTTCGGCATTAACGACGGCGGGTACCTGTTCCTCGGCAAGGCGGAAATGCTGCTGGCCCAGTCCCCGGCGTTCACGCCGGTGGATTCGAAGCAGCGGATCTTCCGCCGCCTGGCCAACAACCGGGGCCGGTTCTGGCCCGCCCCCCGGTCGTTCGTCGAACCCGCGCCCAACCCGCTGCTCAACCACGTGCGGCTGCGGGACGCCGCCTTCGACGCCGGCGGGTTTCCCCACGTCGTAATCGACAGCAACGGCATCCTGGCGATGGCCAACCAACAGGCCCGCGCGATATTCGGCATCGTCGGCCGCGACATCGGCCAGCCGTTTCACGACCTCGAGATGTCCTTCCGTCCCGTCGAACTGCGGGTCCACGTGGAAACCGCGATGACGGACAACCGCCCCGTAATCCTCCGCGAGGCCGAATGGCGGCGCGGGCCCGACCAGGTCGACTCCTTCGAGGTCCAGGTCTACCCGCTCCGGGACGGCAACGGCGTACTCGGCACGAGCATCACGTTCGCCAATATCACCACGGCGCGGCGCGTCCAGGAAGAGCTGCAAACCGTCCGGCAGGAGTTGGAGTCCGCGTCCCAAGAACTGCAGAGTACCAACGAGGAACTGGAGACGACCAACGAGGAACTCCAATCCACCGTCGAGGAATTGGAAACTACCAATGAGGAGTTGCAATCGACCAACGAAGAGCTCGAGACGATGAACGAGGAGCTGCAGTCCGCCAACGAAGAACTGCAGACCATGAACGACGAACTCCGTCAGCGGTCCGATGAGCTCAACCAGGTCAACTCGTTCCTGCAGTCGATCCTCTCCGGGTTCAAGGGCAGCGTCGTCGTGCTGAACAAGGACGTGACCGTGCTGGTCTGGAGCCACCGCGCCGAAGATACCTGGGGCCTGCGGACCGAAGAGGTGGCCGGCAAGCAGTTCCTCAACCTCGACATCGGTCTGCCGGTCATGGATCTGCGGCAGCCGATCCGCGACTGCCTCAACGGCACTCCCAACCAGACCGTCGTCGTTGACGCGGTCAACCGCAGGGGTAAACCGTTCCGGTGCGCGGTCACCTGCACCCCCCTCGACGGCACCGACGACGGCATCCGCGGCGTCATCCTCATGATGGAAGAGGCCCAGAAGGGCGAGTAAGACCGGGTCAGAAGTCAGAGAAAAAAGACAGAGGACTGTGAGCGGGCTTATGGGTATCCTGGTGATTCTGGTCCATGCCAGCCCGCAGTAGGAACTGCCCGATGAGCGATGCCCACCCCAACGGCTCGACGGGGAAGACCGCCCCGGATTCGCATTGGCAGGAGACCATCGAGGAGTTGCGCACCGCCGAGGAGGAGTTGCGGTCGCAGAACGAAGAGCTGCTCGCTGCCTCGCATGAACTGGGGGCCGAGCGGCAGCGGTACCTGGAACTGTTCAACTTCGCCCCGGACTGTTACCTCGTGACCGACACGCGGGGCAACATCCGCCAGGCCAACCGCGCGGCGGCGGCGCTGTTCCAAAGGTCGCTACCCTATTTCGTCGGCAAACCGCTGCGGGCGCTCATCCACCCGGACGACCGCCGCCGGTTCGACCAACTGCTGACCTGCTTGCTCAACGACGAACCCGCGCACGGGAAAAAACTACTCGTGCAGCCGAGAGACGGGGGCAGCGTCCCCGCCGGCGTGCACGCCGACGTCACCCGGGACGCCGACGGGCGGATCAGCGGCGTCTTATGGCTGCTGCACGACCAGAGCGGCTTGCAGGAGGCCCAGGAACGGGCCGTACGGGTCGAGCGGCTGGCGGCCATGGGCCAGACTGTCGCGGCACTGGCGCACGAGAGCCGCAACGCCCTGCAGCGGTCGCAGGCGTGCCTGCGGTTGCTCGCCCTGGAGGTCCAGGACCGCCCCAAAGCCACCGAGTACGTGGAGCGAGTCGAGAAGGCGCTTGCGAGCCTGCACCGGCTGTTCGAGGATGTGCGATTCGTCACCGCCCTGCCGAAAATGGACTACCGCACGTGTGACTTGCGGGCGCATTGGCACGAGGCGTGGGACCAGTTGGAACAAGCCCGCGACGGCCGCGACTGCGCCTTGGTCGATGACGTCGAAAACGTCGACCTCACTTGCGAGGGCGACCCGTTCCGGCTGGTGCAACTCTTTCGCAACCTCTTCGACAACGCGCTGGCCGCCGCGCCCGATCCGGTCCGGATCACCGTCCGCGCCGCGGCCGATAACCGCGACGGCCGGCCAGGCCTTGTTGTCGACGTTGCCGACAACGGCCCGGGACTGACTGCCGAGCAGCGGGCCGTCGCTTTCGAGCCGTTCTTCACCACCAAGCCCGGCGGCATGGGCCTGGGTCTGGCCCTGGTCCGCCGCATCGCCGAAGCCCACGGCGGCAAGGTCGAAGCCGTGGACTCCGCCGGCGGCGCGGTCTTTCGGGTCACGTTGCTCCGCGGGGGGGAGAGGAGGAGATAGATGATTCGCCCGTTACGGATTGCGGTGGCTGACGACGAGCCGGACATCCGCGAGTTCTTCGAGCGCTACCTGCCGCGGCTCGGCCATCAGGTCGCGTCGGTCGCGGAGAACGGCCGGCAACTGGTCGAACAATGCAAGGAGGCCCATCCCGACCTGATCATCACCGATATCCGCATGCCCGGGCTGGACGGTATGGACGCCGTCAGCGCGATTTTCCGCGAGTACGAGGTACCGACGATCGTCGTCACTGCCCACGCCGACGCGCAGTGGATGGACCGCGCTCCGCCCGCGGGTGTCTTTTCCTTTCTGCTCAAGCCGATCACCGAGAAAGAACTCGAACCGGCGATCGCGGTCGCCTGGCGGCAATGGGAGCAGTTCAAGTCG